>JADFHH010000379.1 GCA_022567275.1 Pseudomonadota bacterium
CGGCATGGTGCAGTCGCGCTGCAATATGGCGAGAATGTTCCGATCCATCTTGTCGAGCATCACAATCTCCGTATAAAGAATTTTATTTCGAAAACATTTGTCTCAAGAAATATTTTTACGCTTGTTTCCTGACCTGTAGCTTTTACTAGTCATATTTTCCAATTCTGTCACCATTAAAAATCATAAGCACAGGCATGGCCAGCTCATTCCATTCGTGTCCGGACTTCCCGCTTGAGCACGGGCAGCACGCGGGTCCCGAACCATGGGTTGCGTTTCAGCCAGGCATTGTTGCGCCAGGAGGGATGCGGCAAAGGGATAAGCCCGGGGCCATCGTCCAGCCGATCGCCGGGGTTCCAGTTTCTGACGGTCCCGGTCACACTGCGTGCGGCTCCCGTCCCCATGTGCCAGCGCTGGGCATAGCCGCCGACCAGCAGCATCAGCTCGATTTCCGGCAATATGCCGAACAGGCGCTGGCGCCACAATGGCGCGCATTCCTTGCGCGGCGGCAAATCGCCGCCCTTGGCGTCGAGGCCGGGGAAACAAAAGCCCATTGGAATAATCGCGATGCGTTCGGCGTCATAAAATTCCGCCTCGCTCACCCCCATCCAGTCGCGCAACCGGTCTCCCGACGGGTCGGTGAAGGGAACCCCGGAGGCATGGACGCGCGATCCGGGCGCCTGCCCGCAGATGCAAATGCGCGCGTGGGATGAAACCCGCAACACGGGCCGCGGCTCATGCGGCAAAGGCGTCCCATCGGGGGCCTCGACACAGCGCCGGCAATGGCGGATGTCCGATGCCAGGCGTTCGAGTTCACCAGCCATGATGGTTTGCCTGTTTGGGTCAGGACTCAGGCGCGGGGGCCGTAGTCCCCCCGGGTCCGGGACGGCGCGTTCGGGATGGTGGAGTTCGTTACGCTCAACCACCGCGAATACCGCTCCCTTCCTCACATGCACGGACGGTCCATGGCACGCATCCCCTTAGATGAGGAAGAGATGCGGCGCACAATAGAGCAGCCAGCCAGGGCTGGGATAAGTTTTTTCAAACGGCCTCAAATGGCCGATAGATGGCAGGCCAAAAAGCAAGCCCGCGCAACAAGCCGTAGGGTGTGTTAGCGATTAGCGTAACGCACCTTTGCTGCCGTTCTGCGCGGGTTCAAAAAACCGCATTGGTGCGATACGCTGCGCTATCACACCCTACAATTTACGCGAAGCTTCATTGGCGGCTCCGGGTTAAAAGCTAGCCCTACGCATCCCACCTAATAAAGGGCGTTGATCTCGACCCATCCGCCAGAAGCTGACGCAGAATATCGCGGCGGGCCCGCGTATGTCATCGCGGCCGCCGCCTTGACTTCCTCAGTCAAGGCCGATTTCATGATCGGTCCGAAATAGTTCCACGAGCAGGTCAAACGCAATCATATGCGATATACGCCGATGAGAGGCATGATGAGTAGCGGCATCTTTCTTATCCGGAATGACGAGTTGACAGAACTGAGCGTCTCTCCTTTTGAGAGCGAGGACATATTCCAAAAACTTCTGAGCAAGCACCCCAGCCTTATTGCCGGGGATCAGATTGACAGCGATCGACCGCGTCGCTGGCTGTTGATCCGGCGAGAGATGGGAGTGCCCGGCGAGGAAGACGGTGCTGACCGCTGGTCGCTCGACCACCTGTTTCTCGACCAGGATGGTGTGCCGACCCTGGTGGAGGTGAAACGCAGCACCGACACGCGATTGCGCCGCGAGGTTGTCGGGCAGATGCTCGACTATGCCGCCAATGCGACTGTTTATTGGCCCGCTGAGACAATCCAAAGCCAATTCCGCTTGCGATGCGAGCATGATGAACTCGACGCCGACGAAGTCCTGGCTGACTTTCTGGGCGAAGATGCTGAACCTCAGTCGTTCTGGGCGTCTGTGAAGACGAACTTGCAGGCGGGGAAAATTCGGATGCTTTTTATCGCCGACGAGGTGCCAAAAGAGCTCCGGCGCATCGTCGAGTTTCTAAATGCGCAGATGGACCCGGCGGAAGTTCTGGCCGTGGAAATCCGGCGTTACGGCGGTGCTGAGCAGGAAATGCTCGTATCACGAGTGATCGGCCAGACGGCGGAGGCGGAACTGAAGAAGGCGGGAAATCGGCCGCCGTCCAGGAAATGGGACGAAGCCTCCTTTTTCGCGGCAGTTGACGCGGAGGATGACGATCAACTGAAACAGACGATTTCGGCAATCTATAAATGGGCCAAGGGGAGCGGTAGCCGGATTTCGTGGGGCCGCGGAGCCAAGACCGGCACTTTCCGGATATCAGCCCAAAGCGAGCAGCCCAATATCTTTTATGTGTTTCACACCGGGACGTTAGAATTTAATTCTGCGACCCTGCGGAAGCTGCCGCCGTTCGACAGGCCGGATGCCGTGAAGGAACTGGCGACGCGTCTAGAGAGTGTTGGCCACTTGTCAAAAAGCAAGCAAAGTTCCTGGGACCACACGTGGGTTGCTTACCAGCTTCAAGACCTTGAAGAGAATGCGGGGCTGAAGCAGCTTCTTTCCGTGCTGGACTGGCTCGTGAAGCAGTTGAACAAAGAATGACCGCTTCATTGTTCGTGATAAAGACGTTGAGCAGTTCAAGACGAAAGAGTGACGGAAGATGATAGCCTCACTGAGATTAAGGTGACAATTTACTAATTCCCCACGCCCCCTCAACCCAGTGCATAGACGTCCATCGCCAGCACGCC
>JADFHH010000380.1 GCA_022567275.1 Pseudomonadota bacterium
TTTTGAAGCAGTTGACACATTCGTCATTACCGCCCCCCGCATCCGTCATTCCGCCCCCCTTCGTCATTACCGGGCTTGACCCGGTAATCCATGCTGAATCACCATATGCTCTCAAGGATTGTTGGAACGGCGGCATGGACCACCGGGTCAAGCCCGGTGGTGACGATGAGTGTGTGGCGCATTCATCTTTTCCGGCATGCTGAGGTGAACCATAATTCAATCGCGATGTGAAGCTATGTCCGATTCAGTCAATCTGTAAATTGCACTAGGGATCCGCTAACGAGTCGCTTCCAGTCTGGCAGCTTTCGCGGCATCGTACCACCAGGTCTCGATCACGCCGCGGCCATAAAGCGGCTTTATTTCGGGCCGTGAAAACTTGTCCCAGAATGCCAGATTATGCGCCGCCTTGTACCAGTGCGGCACCCAGTAATGACCCGCCCGCAGCACCCGGTCGATGGCGCGGGTGGCGGTGACGAGTTCGCTACGGGATTTTGCCGCGATGACCTTTTCAATCAGCGCGTCGATAACCGGATCCTTGATGCCGGACAGATTGAAGCTGCCGGGTGTATCGGCGGATTTCGATCCCCAATAGGACCGGATTTCAACGCCCGGCGTCACCCGCAGCACATAACGCCGGGTGGTGATATCGAAATCGAAGGTTTTTAGCCGCGACTGATATTGCGACGGATCGACAAGGCGGATGCGGGCCTTGATGCCGAGAATTTTCAGGTTCTTCACGAACGGCGCGATGATGCGCTCGAAGGTCGGCGAAAAGGTCAGGAACTCGATGGTAAACTTCTCGCCGGCGGCGTTCACCCGCACCCCGTCCTTGATGGTCCAGCCCGCTTGCTTCAGCAGCTTCGAGGCGGTGCGCAACAGCTTGCGGTCCTGGCCGGACCCATTGGAGACAGGTGAGAAGTAAGGTGTGCCGAAAACCTCCTCAGGCAGTTGATCGCGGTAGGGGGCAAGCAGCGCGAGTTCGGCCTCACCCGGCGTCCCGGACGCTTTCATGGCGGAATTTTCGAAGAACGAGTTGGTGCGTTTGTAGAGGTCGTAGAACTGGTATTTGTTGGTCCATTCGAAATCGAACGCATGGTCGAGCGCCTTGCGCACCCGCGGGTCGGCGAATTTCCTGCGCCTGATATTGATGAAAAAACCTTGTGCGCCGGAAGGGCGCGCGTCCGGCAAGGTGAGGATGATGAGCTGCTTTGCGTGCACCTGCGCAATATCATATGCGGTCTTCCATATCTTGGAGGTAAACTCCTCGCGCAAATCATAAACACCGGCCTTGAGAGCTTCGAACTCCGCCGTGCGGTCGCGGAAATATTCGTAGCGCAGTTCGGCGAAATTATAACGCCCCCGGTTAACGGGAAGATTTTTCGCCCAATAATCCTCACGCCGCGCATAGACGATGTAACTCCCCTGCTTCATCTTCGCTATCCTGTAGGGTCCCGAACCCAGCGGCGCTTTTAAGGTGGTCCTGGCGAAATCATGGATGTCGTAATAGGCTTTGGAAAAGATCGGCAGCCCGGCGACGATCAGCGGCAGATCGCGGATTTGATTCCCCGTAAAGCGGTAGCGCACGGTCAGCGGGTCCACCGCCTCGGCCTGCTCGACATCGCGCAGTTGCAGGGCGATGCGCGGATGCCCCTTCTCCTTCAGCAGGGTGAAGGAGTTGACCACGTCCTGCGCTCTGAGCGGCGACCCGTCGGCGAAGCTGGCCTCCGGACGCAAATAGAAAGTGACCGTTTTGCGGTCATCGGACAGCTCGACCGAATGGGCCGCCAGGCCATACATGGAGTCCGGCTCATCCTGGGCCGGGGTCATCAGCGAGTCGAACAGATAGCCAAGGCCCTGCGCCGCGTCGCCTTTGAGAATATATCCGTTGAGGGAGTTGAAGGTGATGAGCCCGGCGGTGCCGATCATCGACAAGCGCCCGCCCTTGGGCGCTTCCGGGTTCACATAGTCGAAATGGGTGAAGCTGGCCGGGTATTTGAGATCGCCGAATGTGGACAGCCCGTGGCGGCGCTCGCCCGCGATGGCCGGTGAGGACACGAGCAGCGCCATGAGCGCTGCGATGAATGCGGTGCCAACCCGCGTCACTTGGCTTGCGCCAGCTTGTTCGCGGCCGCCTCGTTCCACCACCAGACGTCCGGGAATCCGACCGATTGCGAGGGCAGGGTTTTGTGATGCCCGAACCGGTCCCAATAGGCGATGCGTGCGAAGGGCGCGTACCATTGCGGCACCAGATAGTGGTTCCACAGCAGCACGCGGTCCAGCGCCCGGGTGACCGCCACCAGCTCCGCCCGATCGTGAGCGAAGATGATCATGTCGATCAGCTTGTCGATGGCCGGATTCTTGATACCGATCAGATTGCGGCTGCCATTCTTGTCGGCGGCGGCGGAACCCCAAAAGTCTCTCTGTTCATTGCCCGGCGATTGAGACTGGCCGAAATTGCCGACGATGATGTCGTAATCGAAACTGTCGAGGCGGCGGGAATATTGCGGCGAGTCGACGATGCGCAGCGAAATCTTGATGCCGAGACGCTCCAGATTGCGCGCATAGGGTTGCACGATGCGCTCGAACAGCGGCGAGACCAGAAGAAAATCAGCCGTCATCTGCACGCCGGTCTTGTTATTGACGAGGACGCGGTTCTTTATCGTCCATCCGGCGGCCTTGAAGAGCTTCGTCGCCGCGCGCAGATTTTTCCGGATCAACC
>JADFHH010000381.1 GCA_022567275.1 Pseudomonadota bacterium
CAGACGACATTTCGTGCCATCTGTTCATTTCGCGGCAACTTCCGTCAGATAGCAACTTTGCCAAGGAGCTAGATGTCTTTCAAGAACTCCTTGATAAAAAGCCGTGGAATTGGAGCAATATAGAGCCTCTGATCGATGGCTGGTGGTCGTCGTTCCCTGCAGAACGGGACTACTGGCAAAAAGCGGAACTGTCTGACATCAGCGCCTAACGACAGGCTGGCCAGACCGGCGTTGGCGGTTTTCAATGGGTGAGGGTGCCAAAGTGAGGCCACCACACTGCTGCCAATCATGAATTCCAATCCTCCATTCCAAGGTGATGAAGATGCCAAAGCAGGTTTGACCGTCCTAAAAATGTGGCGAGCGCAGCGCCCGTTGAATTAGTTCTCAATTTGTCCGGCGGCCTCCAAGAATTTTGGAAAAATAATATCTGTGGTAGGATCGGACATTGTGATACGGATGCTGCTTTTGGTCGCTGCAATTCTGATGCTTGTGGTCGGTTGTGAAAAACCGCCTGTTGACGCGAGCGTTAGCGTGCTCATTGTCGTCGGAGCCGGGATCATTTTCTTGGTTACCCTTGGCATCCGAATTCGGCGCGTGAGGGCATTAAAAAACGCCGCACGAATTCCAGATCGTTCGCCGCTTCAAGTGGCAATTGCCACACTTTGTTTACGTCTGCGAACAGCGGGTTGGAGACAAACAATTCGATTCTGAGAGGGTTAATAATACTCTGAGCCCCCGGCATAACCACGCTTTCTTACGGATCAATGTGTTTTCAAACGATGAATGCGGGCCTTTGGCGGTGTTGAGGCCGTAAACGACGGGGTTTCAGGGGTTATTTTCTGATTTTGGGCGCACTTATCCCGTGTATGCAGGTTCTGGCAGGCCGTATAAGCGCAGGAATTTCGCGCCCTTCTGGATGTTGTGGGCGATGGCTGCCAAGCCGAACAGGGTCAGGTTTTTCGCCAGTCCCATCAGCCGGGTTCGCGCCAGACCATAGCGGGTCTTATAGGTGGCGAAGGGGCGTTCTCCGCCCGATCTGGTCACGGCGATTTCGGCGTTGCGGGCCTTGTCCGCCTGCCGCAATGGATGACCACGATAGCCCTTGCGCTGCACCCGATCCGCAATTCCGAATTTCGCCAACTTGTCGCGTGTGGCTTGTGAGCTATAGGCCGCATCCGCATAAAGCGCCGCCTCGGTTCCCAGCAAAAGCGTGTCGCGTTCAATGCTGTCATGCACGTTGCCGGCAGTGACTGTCTGGCGGTGGATGAACCCATCCTCGTCAACACCGGTGTGGACCGAGTAGCCATAGGTGGATTTCAGGGTGCCCCGACTGTCGGCTTTGACGTGCCAGCCTGCGTCCCTATCGCGGGTTGGCTGACCATCCGCGCCTTTGCCAGGGCCGGATTGCGCCGCCTCAACCGGAGTTGCGTCAATGATGTTTATGCGCCCTTCCGTCATGATAATGTGCTTTTCCTCAAGCTGGCGATTGACCTCGCCCAGCAGAATTTCCCACAAATCATGCTCAACCAGCCTCGCCCGGAACCGCCCGATGGTACTGGCGTCGGGCACCGAACCTCCCAGTTCAAGATGGCAAAACTTGCGGAAAAGCAGGTCGCGAAACAGGGTTTGGGCCAGCTCCACATCGGAAAGCCGATACCAGATGCCCAGCAGCGACGCGCGTAGCAGCGTAAGAAGCGGATAGCTTGGTCGGCCGGTCTTGCTGGCGTAGATTCCAGCCATCAGGCGTTCCAGTATCGCCCAGTCCAAAACCGCCTCGGCCCCGTCAAGCCCTTGCAGGTTGGGGTGCTCAAGATCGGCGTTGGTTATGAATAGTTCGGGTTGGGTTGAGAATGGATTTTGCATGAACCCAGAATACTGAACTCAAATGACGTTGGGAATCCCTGAGTTATGCAGAGGGCTCATATCATCAAACATGATCGATATTGGCAGCAATAAAGCAAAAGACCAGCATGTCGGAAATGTCGACTTCATCCAATCAACCCTGTTCGATGACACTCTGGAAAAAGGATCTTTTGATGTGATCCTGGCCTTCAATTTTTTATATTTGTTGGAAGATACGTCATCGGCCATCCGGAGAATAAGTGAATTTTTGAAACCGGGCGGATTATTCATTTCAAAAACGATGTGTGTGGCAGAGCACAGCCGGCTCTTTCGAGTTCTCCTATACACCATGGAAAAACTGGGGATTGCCCCTTATATCAAATTTTTCAAAATCCGTGAGCTTGAAGACTTCATCACCAATGAGAATTTCCAGATCATTGAAACCGCAATGTATCACGAAACCCCTTTGCGCAGGTTCATCGTCGCCAAGAAGATGTAGACCCACTTTTTTCTTTCAGAAGTTGTTAGCCGGTCTTGCACGTTTAATCGACCGGCTGATCGTCAAGCCGTTTGCTTGAAGCGCGAGCGCCCGGCAAAGTTATGTGAAGATCAGGCAAGGGGACGGTAAATGGCGTCAACAGAATTCCATCGCCAGGAAGATCGCGAGAAGTCCAAGCAGGTCGGGGCGATTGCCGGTCTGTGGCCATTTGTGCGGCCCTACAACGGCATCATGGCGCTGGCGATGGCGGCACTGATCCTGACCGCGGCAATCTCGTTGGTTTTACCGATTGCGGTGCGTCAGGTGGTGGACGGGTTTAACGCCTCGGCGGGAGCGATCTTGGTGCGTTACTTTTTTGCCGCACTGGCTATGTCCGG
>JADFHH010000382.1 GCA_022567275.1 Pseudomonadota bacterium
TCCCGCATGGCCGAAGGGGGGATGACCCAGATCGTGGGCCAGGGCGATCGCCTCGGCGAGGTCCTCGTCGAGCGCCAGCGTCCGCGCGATTGAGCGTGCGATCTGCGCCACTTCGATGGAATGGGTGAGGCGCGAGCGATAGTGATCGCCCTCGTGATAGACAAACACCTGGGTCTTGTGATTGAGCCGCCGGAAGGCGGTGCAATGGATGATCCGGTCGCGGTCGCGCTGGAAGTTTGAGCGCGCAAGGCTGGGCTGTTCTTCATGCAGCCTCCCGCGGCTCGCGCGTGATTGCGTGGCATATTTCGCCAGCGCGCCCCCCCTCCCCTGATCGCCTTGCGTCTTCACCGATTGACAACCCGTTGTGTGATCATATCTATGTATATGCCAGTTAGGACCAGATGAATGGAACACAAAACAATCACCGTTTCCGACCGCGCCGCCAAACGGATCGCGGAGATTGTCGCCACTGAAGGGAGCGGCGCCATGCTGCGCGTTTCGGTGGAGGGCGGCGGCTGTTCGGGTTTTTCGTATAAATTCGATCTGGTCCAGGCCCGCGAGGCCGATGACCTGGCGATCGAAAAGGGCAGCGTCACGGTGCTGATCGACGCCATCTCGCAAACCTATATGGCGGGCAGCGAAATCGACTTCGCCGACGATCTGATCGGCGCCGCCTTCAAGGTCAACAACCCCAACGCGACGGCGTCGTGCGGTTGCGGCACGAGTTTTTCGATATAGGGCGGGCGCCGGATTGCGGGTTGAGTGAATCTTGCTGATAAGCGGATATCAATTTATCTTGTGACGAGATTCCTCTCATGACCCAACGCGGTCATTAGTGATCATACGAAACCACTTCTCGTGTGTTAATCTCCCGCGAATGGGAGATTACAAATGAAGCGCCGTCTAGCTGCCGTTCTTGCACTCGACGTCGTCGGCTATTCGCGCCTGATGGGTGCGGACGAGTCAGCCACGCTCTCGGCGGTCAACAAGCATCGCAGGGAACTGATAGAGCCCAAGGTGCAACAGTATAACGGGCGCACCGTCAAGCTGATGGGCGACGGCGCTTTGATGGAGTTTGCGAGCGCGGTGGACGCCGTGGCATTTGCGGTCGAGATTCAATGCGCCATGCGCGCGCGGAATAAGAACGTTCCGAAGAACCGGCAGATCATCTACCGCGTCGGCATCAATATCGGCGATATCATCATAGAAAGTGACGACATCTTCGGCGATGGCGTGAACATCGCCGCGCGCCTTGAGGGTCTGGCGGAAGCCGGCGGCATCTGCATTGCCCGCAACGTCTTTGATCAGGTCAAGGGCAAACTCGACCTCACCTTCAAGCCGCTCGGCAAGCGGAAGGTCAAGAATATTGTGGAAACGATCAGCATTTACCGGGTGGATATCGACGGTAAAGCCGAGCAATTGGCCACGGCGGTCCGAACTGGCGGCCCGGACCGTAAGCTGCAAGCCAGGTACGCCGCCGCAGCGGCCGCGTTGCTGCTCATGGCCGCTGGAGTTGTCTGGTGGCAACCGTGGCAAGCTGACACAGCCAAGGCGCCCGGCCAGCAGAAGGCCACCGTCCCACGACTTGCCAAACCCGTTATCGCCGTCCTGCCATTCGATAATATGAGCCGCGACCCCCAACAGGATTATTTCAGCGACGGCATCACCGACGACTTGATCACAGACCTCTCGCGGATTTCCGGACTCTTTGTCATCGCGCGGAACACCATGTTCACTTACAAGGGCAATCCGGTGAAAGTGCAGCAGATCGCGCGCGAGTTGGGAGCTAGTTATGTTCTCGAGGGCAGTGTGCGGAAGGCTGGCAACCGGGTGCGGATCAACGCACAGTTGATCGATGCGCGCACCGGTCACCACCTGTGGGCAGAGCGCTACGATCGTGAACTAAGCGACGTTTTCGCGCTACAGGACGAAGTGGTCCGGAAGATCGTGGCGGCACTGTCGGTAAAGTTGAGACCGAGCGAGAAGGAGCAACTCTCTTCCTCCGCCCAGGCCCATCCCGAGGCATACGACCTGTTGTTGCGTGGCATTGAGAAATACCGGCAATTTTCGCGCGAGACAATTGAGGAGTCGCGAGAGTATTTCGAGCGCGCAATCGCCCTCGATCCGACATTCGCCCGCGCGCATGCCGCTTTGGCGCTCAGCTATTTCATGCCGGTTGAGCTCGGCTTTGCCGACGATCCAAAGGCATCTACACGCGAGGCATTGCGGATCGCGCAGGATGCCTTGGCTCTTGATGACACGGTTCGTGAAGTGTATTTCGTTCTAAGCAATATCTATCGATTGTTGAAACGCCACGACGACGCGATCGCCGCCGCACGGCGGGCCATCGCGCTCGATCCCAACTATGCGGATGGGTATGCGGTGCTCGCCACAAACCTGAACTATGCCGGGAAGCCGGATGAGGGCCTGGCCGCAATCAAGCACGCCATGCAACTAAACCCACGGCATTCCTATTTCTATATGTGGATTTTGGGTCACTCCCATTACCTTCTGGGCCGGTACGAAGAAGCCGCGGAGCAATTCGTGCGCGTTAGTAAAAGCAATCCTCATTTCGCCGCGGCACATAAAATGCTCGCGGCAACCTATAGCGAACTCGGACGCACCGATGATGCCGAGTGGGCGGCGGCGGAACTCGAAACTTTGGTTCCAAACTACTCTCTGGAGCCGGAGCTAGCGAGCGGT
>JADFHH010000383.1 GCA_022567275.1 Pseudomonadota bacterium
TCGGCGTGAAATCGCGATGCGCGATCCATGCCTCGCGGGTGAATTTTGTGATGTGGTTGGAGACCGCACACAGGGTCAGATAGACGATTTTGCGCGGGTAGGGGGTCATGTTGGGCGGCGAGGCGTGCACCAGATTGCCGTGGAACACCAGCATCGCGCCGGGCTTGCCGGTGGGGGCGACGATGCCACCTTCATCCGCCAGTCTGGTGATGGTCCCGTTGTCCAGCGTCCACAACGGATAGGAGGTGGTTTGGAGATCATGCCCGGCTTCGAACACGCCGTGCTTGTGGCTTTTCGGGATAATCATCAGCGGCCCGTTGATGGCCATCATCTCGTCTATGTACACGGCGATGTTCATGGCGCGCGGCTCGGGCATGCCGTCGTCGCGCGCCCAGGTGCCATAGTCCTGATGCCATTGCCACAGCTCGCCATCGAACGGCGCCTTGGCGTTGATCTTGAATTGGTGCATGTAGAGTTTTTCGCCGAGCAGCTGCTCCACCGGCTCGATCAGGCGCGGGTGGGCGCCCAATATTGCGAACGCCTCATTGTAGGTATGCGCGGCGAAGGCGGTGCGCGGTGCGCCTGAACTCTCGCGCCACACTTCTTTTCGGCCGGACTTGTAGATTTCCTCCGCTTCGGCGCGCAGCACCGCGATTTCTTGTTCCGAGAAACATTCGGGCAGGAACAAATAGCCCTGCTCGTCGAATTCCGCCAGCTGTTGCTTGTTCAGTTTCATGCTTCCCTCCGCGAGAGACGGCGATGTTACGGAAGTGTAGCCTTCTCGCCTCGAAATGCCCAGTGCCTTGAGCCGAGAAAATTGGCCATCAGGGCGAGGGCCGACCCGGCCGCGAGGGCTATCATTGGGGCGGTGCCGGGCAGGGCCAGCAGGATCGCTGAATAAACGCAATAGTTGAGCGCGCCGCCGGCCCCGTTCACGGCGGCGAAGCGGCTCCATTCACCCAGGCGGTCCGGATTTGCCGAGGCGAATGTCCAATGCCTGTGCATCGCCCAGGTCATGGTCAGCGCCAGCAGAATGGAAAACACCCGGGCGAGATACGGGTTGAGCGCGAAAGTTTCCATGAACCACAGCAGCAAGCCCGCGTCGATCAGGAAGCCGAGCGCGCCCACGCCGCAGTAGCGGGCGAAGCTGGGCGCTTCCAGCCGGATGCGCTGCGCGAAAACGCTCAACGTTTTACGGCCACTGATTTGAGATCGAGATAGCGCATGCGTTTGGCTTCGCGCCGTCCCTGGGCGACCGAGTCCAGCACCAGCCCGCAGCCCATGCACAAAAAGCCCAGTTGCATGATCGCGGCAGACAGAATGGCGGTGGGAAAGCGCGGCACCAGCCCGGTCTCGAGAAAGGTGGCGATGAGCGGCGCACCAAGGCCCAGTGAGGCAAGCATCAGCGCGACCCCGCTCGCGCCGAAAAAGCGGAACGGTTTCAGCTCCTTGTAGAGCATGAGAATCGTCCACAGGATGCGCGCGCCGTCGCGATAGGTGCGCAGTTTGCTTTCGGACCCCTCGGGCCGCGCCCCGTAGGGCAACTCAATCTCCGCTGTCGCGATCTTCAGATCGAGCGCGTGGACGCACAACTCGGTTTCGATCTCGAACCCCGATGACGTGACGGGGAAGGATTTGGCGAAGCGCCGCGACAGCACCCGGTAGCCGGACAATATATCGGTGAAAGCGTCGCCGAACAGATGGGTGACGATGCGGTTGAACAAGCGGTTGCCCCATTGGTGGCCGCGCCTGTAGGCGTCGGGGCCGCCGCCCGTGCGCGTGCCGATCACCATGTCCAGATTGCCTGAGACAAGCGCGTCGATCAGACGTCCCGCGGCGGAAGTGTCGTAGGTGGCGTCGCCATCCGCCAGCACGTAAATATCGGCGTCGATGTCGGCCAGCATGCGGCGCACCACATTGCCCTTTCCCTGGTAGGATTCACGGCGCACGATGGCCCCGGCTTTTTCCGCCGCCTCCGCCGTCCCGTCGGTCGAATTATTGTCATAGACATAGATGGCGGCAGAGGGCAGGGCGCTGCGGAAATCAACGATCACGCCGGCAATCGCCGCGACCTCATTGTAGCAGGGCAGCAACACCGCGATCGAGCGGTTCTTCACCCAGGAGGATTGCGGCAACAGCGCGTCCAGTTCCTCGCGTACCCTATCAAGCTTCGGCAAGATGTTGCTCCTGTGTTGTTGCGGCCTGGATGTCGCTTATCGCGCGGGCGATGATGAGCGCATAGAGCGCGCTCATGGCGACAAGACCGATGGGGAGTGAGAGCGCGCCGGCGATGCTCCGCGCAATGAGCGGTGCGACCCAGGCGGCGGCCAAAATCGAGATTTCATAATCGCGGAAACCCTTGTCCAGACCATGCGCGGCAACAAAGGCGATCGGGAGCGCGAGCACGACCATGTCATAGTCGAGCACATAGGGCGTCGCCAGCAGCGAGCCGGCCGCCAGCGCCGCGGCCTTGAGCGGGAATGCGGCGGCACTGCGCCACAGCCAGACAAGCGAGGCGGCCACAGCCGCGCCCATGGCGAATTGCGCCGCGTAAGCGCTCTCGACACTCCCCCCCCACATGCGCATGGCTGAGAAGATACTTTGAATCTTGTGCCAGCCCGTCCCGCCGGCCTCCAGCACCACTGCGCGCGTGAAGCCGGTGCTTTCCGCGACGGCGAGCCAGCTTTCCACCCCTA
>JADFHH010000384.1 GCA_022567275.1 Pseudomonadota bacterium
CAGGCGCTCACTACACCGACGCAGGGCCCGGTGAGGCCATATTCGATACTGACATGGGCGGCCGCGGAGGAGCCGATGGTTTTCAGCAGCGTGAGGGGATGGGTCGCGCGCTTTTTCTCCACGAACAGCATCTTGTATGAGTGTTCCATCGTGGTCACGCCGCCGATACCGGTACCAATGATACAGGCGGTGCGAGCACCCTCAATCCCCGGCAACGGCACTTCCAGGTCTGACTGTGCCACGGCCTCCGCTGCCGCGCAGCCGGCGAACTGCGAATAGCGGTCCGCCAGCAAGAATTGTTTGGTCAGGTCGTGTTCTCTCGGGTCGAAATTATCCACCTCGCCGGCGATGGTGATGTAGAGCTCGTCGGTGGCATAAAGCTTCGCCTCTCCGATGCCGCACACACCGTCCTTGAGCGCATTCCAGAATGCGTCCTGGCCGATGCCGAGCGCGGAAACGACGCCCTGGCCGGTCACAACGACGCGCCTGCGATCCTTAGGCTGTGCCATGTATCGATAGTGCCTTGACTGGGGACTTCAGAATGCTTTGGCGCGGTGAGGGTGAGCGGCAGCTGTTGGTTACGCCGTGGCTCCGGATGCCTTTTTTTCGGAGATTATTGCATTCACCTTGTTTACAACCGCGCCAACGGTTGAAAAGTCCTCGACCTCCTCGTTGGCATTGTATGGAATCTCAATGCCAAAGGTATCTTCGATGTCGAAGACGATAACGGCAAGATCAAGAGATTCGATGTCCAGATCCGTCAGCGGCGTGTCCAGCGCAATCGAGTCGGACGGTTCTTTCATGTTTTTCTTCAGGATATCGATGATCGTGGTGGCCACATCGTCCATATTGTTCTCCCTGCCCTGTCCGCTTAGCGGGGCCTTGTTTTAATTGGCAAACAGCTAATGCAAAAGATATTCGTGAGCAAGCCGTGCGTTCAATTAATCTTAAAATCAGGCAGAGTCCAGTGTGTCCGCCACATGGTGCACGGCCAGCATAGTTATGGTGGTTGAAGTGGCGGAGACACCCGCTTCAGCTCCATTTGGACGTGTGGGCTGACAATTGCAAGTGGCGAGGGCATAATTGCGCTACACTTGCACAAACAGTAACCATTCAGGCTTGTCCCATGAAGAAAAAATCACATCGAACATCGCCAGCATCGAAAGCGCGCGTCAAATACCCCTGGCTCGCGCATTATCCGCCCGGAATCGATTGGCATACACAGTTCAAATCCGAACCGTTGGGCGACATTCTGGACCGGTCAGCGGAAAATTACGGCGACAGGATTTGCACGTATTTTCTTGGAAAAACAGAAACTTATTCAGAAATTCGTGCATTGGCTAATCGTGCCGCCAAGGGCTTGCAGACGCTTGGCGCGGGTAAAGGAACAAAGGTCGCCTTGCTGCTCCCCAACTGCCCGGCATTCGTCGTCTTCTATTACGGTATCCTGAAAACCGGCGCGAGCGTGGTCAACTGCAATCCGCTCTACACCGTTGAGGAACTCGACCATCAGATCAAGGATAGCGAGGCGGAGTTTCTGGTCACCCTCGATCTTGCCATGCTGTTCGGCAAGGCGGATGAGCTGCTTGAGCGGGGCAACCTCAAGACTGCGATCATTTGTCACTTCGCGGAAATGCTCCCGCCCGTCAAATCCTTCCTGTTCACGCTGCTAAAGTCGAAACAGCTCGCCGACATAAACAGCGCCCGCAAGCCTGACAAAATCGTTTTCGCGCGCGATATGCTCGATAATGACGGCGCCTATACACGGGTAAAAATAAACCCGAAACGCGATATTGCGGTGCTGCAATATACCGGCGGGACGACAGGCACGCCCAAGGGGGCCATGCTCACCCACGCCAACCTGACCATCAACATTCAGCAGGTGAATATCTGGGCCACCAATCTGAGCGATGACGGCGAAACCATCCTTGGCGTGTTGCCCCTGTTTCATGTTTTCGCCATGACCACGGTGCTCAATTTCGGCGTGGCGCGCGGCTTTAAAATGGTGCTGGTGCCGAAATTCGATCTCGATGAGGTGCTGGGCTTATTCCGCAAAACCAGACCGACCATCTTCCCTGGCGTGCCGACGATCTACAATGCACTCCTGCACCACCCGAAGACGAAACCCGCCGACCTCTCCTCGCTCAAATTCTGCATTGCCGGCGGCGCGGCGCTGCCCGCCGGGATCAAGCGCGGTTTCGAGGCCCTGTCGGGCTGTTCGCTGGTGGAAGGTTACGGCTTGAGCGAAACATCGCCCGTGGCCACCTGCAACCCGGTGGAAGGGGTGCTCGCGCAAGGGTCAATCGGCATCCCCCTGCCCGCCACGATCATTGCCATCCGCTCTCTCGACAAACCGGAACAGGAAATGCCGCTCGGGCAAGACGGCGAAATCTGTATTGCCGGGCCGCAGGTGATGCCGGGCTACTGGAAAAAGCCGAAGGAAACCAAGGACACCTTTACCGGAAAATTTTTCAGGACCGGCGATATCGGCCATATGGACAAGAATGGCTATATCTTCATCGTCGATCGCATCAAGGACATGATCAACTGTTCAGGATTCAAGGTCTATCCGCGCCACATCGAAGACGCCATCTACCAGCATGAAGCGGTTGAAGAGGTGACGGTGATCGGCGTGCCGGATGACTATCTCGGCGAAGCGACAGCCGCCTATATCAAGCTGCGCCA
>JADFHH010000385.1 GCA_022567275.1 Pseudomonadota bacterium
GGCATCAGCCGAACCGCCGCAGCTTCTCTTTCTGTATAGACGTAGGCAGGGACATGAACACCGCGGCAGGACAATTCAAAGCCATTCAGAATTGGACGCACCTGCACGGATACTTCCACGCCATCCAGGCGTCCAAGCCAGACAGGCGCGCCAAACCACCAGTCAAACGCCACGCAAGTCCGGCCACGCTCCTTCCCGCGCGCATCAAGCAGAACGATTTCGAAATCTTGCCCAAGCGCTCCGGATACCGAAACCTTCTGACTTTCCTCACCCAACCGGACAACCCGCAATTGGTCAAATTGCACATTGTCGCCTTTCAGCTGGTCCGAGATTTTCCGCCGCCTTAGATTGCCGAGATGGTCGATGGCCGCAGCAACTATTGTGAGTATATCGCGGGTTTCATCATCCGGCGCGCGCACTTTGAATCCATCGGGATATTCTTCTGCAACAAACCCGGTGGTGAGCGCGCCCTCAACCCAGCGCGGGTGCTCCATAATGGCGGAGAGGAAGGAGATATTGTGCTGGATGCCGTCGATATAAAAGACGTCCAGCGCGGCGATCATGTGATCTGTCGCCGCCTCCCGGTTTGGCCCGTGGGTAATCAGTTTGGCGATCATCGGGTCGTAAAAAACCGGGATCTCGCCGCCCTCGCACACACCGGTATCGTTACGAATGGTCAGGCCTGACGCCGTGCCCTGTTGCGGCGGCCGGTAGGCCGTCAGCCGTCCGCTGGAGGGCATGAAATTGCGCGAAGGATCTTCCGCGTAGATACGGCATTCGATGGCCCAGCCCTTGAGTTCGATGTCATCCTGGGTGAAGGAAAGCTTCTCGCCCGCGGATATGCGGATCATCTGCTCCACGATATCCACCCCGGTGACGAGTTCGGTCACGGGATGCTCAACCTGCAGGCGCGTATTCATTTCCAGAAAATAAAATTTCTTGTCCTTGCCGGCGATAAATTCGACCGTGCCCGCGCTGGTATAATCGACCGCCCGCGCCAGCGCGAGAGCCTGCGCCGCCATCTCGCTGCGCAGCTCGTCATCGAGAAAAACACTCGGCGCTTCTTCGATGATCTTCTGGTTGCGGCGCTGGATTGAACATTCACGCTCGCCCAGATGGATGACATTGCCCTGCCCGTCAGCCAGAATCTGGATTTCGATGTGGCGCGGGTCCTCGATGAACTTTTCCATGAGGATGCGGTCATCGCCAAAGCTCGACAGCGCTTCGGATTTTGCCGAAGCGAACCCTTGCGCCACGTCGCCGCTCGAATGAGCGATGCGCATGCCCTTGCCGCCACCTCCCGCAGACGCCTTGATCATCACCGGATAACCAATATCGGCGGCAATCTTTACCGCCTGCTCCGCATCCTCGATGACATCCGGATGGCCCGGCACCGTATTGACCCCGGCCTGGGCGGCGAATTTCTTGGACGCGATCTTGTCGCCCATCACCTCGATGGCTCTGATGTCCGGACCGATGAAGGTGATGCCGGCGTTGGCGAGCGACCTGGCGAATGCGGCGTTTTCCGCCAGAAATCCGTAGCCGGGATGGACAGCCTCGGCGCCCGTCTCAATGGCGGATTCTACGATTTTATCGATGACCAGATAGGACTCCGCCGCAGGTGGAGCTCCAATCAAAACGGCCTCGTCGGCCATTTCCACATGCACCGCGTTGCGGTCGGCTTGCGAATAGACGGCCACCGTCGCGATGCCCATTTCGCGCGCGGTCCTGATGATCCGGCAGGCGATCTCGCCCCGGTTGGCAATGAGAATTTTCCTGAACATGTACGCGCCGCGCCGCCCCCTTTTCATCAAACGCGTAGAGTGTAGCGCGTCGAAACCGGTTAGCACGCTAAAACTTGTAGCCGAATGCCGCGATTTCAGGCGCGTACCACTCGGCCATCATGTCCCGGCTCCGATCGGTAAAATACTGGCGATAGCCGCGCACATCTTTTTTCTCTGATACATTCACAATTGGAATGGCAATTTTTTCTTTGATTCCAATTTCTTTTATAGCCTTTTTAAAGTCTTCTATCAGATTTTCATACAGGCCGACAAAATCCAGGCAGGAGACATCATCAATCGTATACAGATTGAAATTCTCCACATAAGCCTTCCTTTTATTGGCGTTGAACGTCTCGAAGGAGGGCGTCCGGTCTTTCGATTTCGTCTTGTAATAATACCAGGACACCTGCCGGTCCCACGGGTTGCGCTCAAAGGAGAACTTGTAATAGCGGGACCAGATATCGTCGCCCACATAGGCCTTTATCCGCCAGGCGGGCATATGCTCATAGAACCCGACGCTTGGATGGTAATAACGCTCCGGACGCCGCAACAGGCGTTTCAACAGCGGGCGCTTGGGCACCAGCGGATGATCGAGGCGATAATTTTGCGCCCGCTCGCCGGTCCGGTGTTTCATAAGCTGCTCTGAAGTGGGCGTGATAATGTCGTCCGGCCCGCAGATTTCCGACAAAGCCGCCTCGATGCTCGTCGATGCCGTCTTATAGGTTTTTATGTAAATGAAGCGGTGTTGATGTGACAGGATCATGCGGCCGATTATAGCCGATCGCTCCGTCGCGCCACCATGTCTATTTCCACCAGCGCGCCCAATGCCAGTCCCGAGACCCCGATGCAGGTTCGCGCCCGTCTGCGATTCTGTGGAAAGTAGGACCGATAGGTCTCGT
>JADFHH010000386.1 GCA_022567275.1 Pseudomonadota bacterium
GTCGGGGTGTCGTTGATCGGTGGATCTGAGTGGGGCGGAGGCCCGAGGCGGTCGTTTGTCGATCTGGGCAGAGCGCGGGCAGTTGGCCGGCGGGCGAAAGGCTGGCCGTTTCAAGCCGGTCGCCGGCTCGGGTCTTGGACTTCTGCGAGACCCGAAAATGAATGTGCTGAGGATTGGCGATGAGGCCCTGCACACGACGCCGGAAATCCGGAAATTCTTTCTTGGCCCCGACCCGTTGATCATCACCAAGGCCAATGTCCGCTCCACCGTACACCGGCGCAGCTATATGGACTATATCGGCGTCAAGATTTACGGCGAAAATAACCAGATTACCGGCGAACTCAGGATCGTCGGGCTGTTCACATCGACCGCCTACACCCGCTCGTCCAGACGTATCCCGTTCCTGCGGCAAAAGGTGGAAATGGTGCTCGAACGCTCCGGCCATGCCGCCAACAGCCACTCCGGCAAGGCGCTGATCAATGTGCTGGAAACATTTCCGCGCGATGAGCTTTTCCAGATCAACATCGATCAGCTGTTTCATACCGCGACCGGAATCCAGGCGCTCGATCTGTGTCCGCGCGCGCGCGCGTTTGCACGGCCGGATGATTTCGACCGCTTCGTCTCCGTCATCGTGTTCGTGCCGCGCGATCGTTACTCGACCACCGTGCGCCAGCGCATCGGCGCATTCCTGGCGGAGATATACAAGGGACGGCTGTCTGCCTTTTACCCCTTCTTCCCCGAGGGTCCGCTCATTCGCATCCACTTCATTATCGGCCGCTATGAGGGCAAGACGCCGGTGCATGAACAGGCGTTTCTCGATGAAAATATCGAGC
Source organism: Pseudomonadota bacterium (assembly GCA_022567275.1). GTDB lineage: Bacteria > Pseudomonadota > Alphaproteobacteria > Rhizobiales > Methyloligellaceae > UBA2767. Next base: position 834 of record JADFHH010000386.1, read on the forward strand.
GCATTATTCGCACCTGGGAAGACGAACTGGTTGACGAGCTTACCCATGCGGGAGGCGAGACAGGCGCGGCGCTGGCGCACAAATACCAGGGCGCGTTCACCACGGCCTATCAGTCGGTTTATGAGCCGCAACGCGCGGTGCGCGATATCGCCCAGTTCGAGGCGCTCGATGAAACCAATCCGGTCGCGGTCGATTTTTACCGCAAGGGCAGCGACCCGCCGAACCGGGTGCACGTCGCGCTGTATCATTTGCACGGTCCCATTCCCTTGAGCCAGCGTGTGCCGGTACTGGAGAATATGGGATTTTCCGTGATCGATGAGCGCTCCTATCCGGTGGCTGCGGCGGGGAAAAAAGCTGCGCCGCCCATGTCCCACCACGATATGGTGCTTGAGCACCCTTCAGGCGACCCCATTGAGCTTGAGGATTGCGGCTGGCGGCTGGAGGAATGTTTTTTGGCCGTGTGGCGCGGGCTTGCCGGGTCCGATGGCTTCAACAAGCTGGTATTGAGCGCGGAACTTGACTGGCGCGAAGCCGCGGTCATCAGGGCCTATGGCGCTTATTTACGCCAGATCGGCGCGCCGTTCGGCCAGGTATATCTGGCCGAAACCATGCTGCGGCACGCGCAAGTTACTAAAGCTCTGATGGCTATGTTTCGCACCCTGTTCGATCCGGGAAACGAAAAATCCCTGCGCCAAAGGCGCAACGAGGTCAAGCGGTTCATCGCCGCGATCGAGGCCGTGCTGGAAGATATTCCAAGTCTCGATGAGGACCGGATCATCCGTCACTATCTCAATCTGATCCAGTCGACTCTGAGGACGAATTTCTATCAGAAAGACCCCGGCGGCGGGCCGCGCCCGGCGATCTCCTTCAAGTTCGACAGCGCTAATGTCGAAGGCGCGCCAAAGCCCCGGCCGTTCGCGGAAATTTTCGTCTTCGCAACCGATGTGGAGGGCGTGCATCTGCGCGGCGGGCGCATCGCGCGCGGCGGTCTGCGATGGTCCGACCGGTTGCAGGATTACCGCACCGAGGTGCTCGGCCTCGCCAAGGCGCAACATGTCAAGAATGTGGTGATCGTCCCGGCCGGATCGAAGGGTGGATTCATACCAAAACATCTGTCGCAGGCGGGCAATCGCGACGAAGTCATGAAGATCGGCATTGCCGCCTATCGGAGATTCGTCAGGAATCTGTTACGGCTCACCGATAATCTTGACGGCGTCACGGTCATACCGCCGGAAAATACCGTGCGTTATGACGATGACGATCCCTATCTGGTTGTGGCCGCCGACAAGGGCACGGCGACCTTCTCGGACATCGCCAACGAAATTTCCATCGATCACGGCTACTGGCTGGGAGATGCTTTCGCATCGGGCGGTTCGGCCGGCTATGACCACAAGAAGATGGGCATTACCGCACGCGGCGGCTGGGAGGCGGTCAAGCGCCATTTCCGCGAAATGGACCGGGACATCCAGAATGCGTCATTCACCGCCATCGGCATTGGCGATATGTCGGGTGACGTGTTCGGCAACGCCATGCTGCTGTCGAAACAGACCAGGCTGATCGCCGCATTCGACCATCGCGATATTTTCATCGACCCTGGCCCCGACCCCTCGCTAAGCTGGAAAGAGCGCAAGCGGCTGTTCAACAAGGCCCGCTCGAGCTGGCAGGACTATAATCGCAAGCTCATCAGCTCCGGCGGCGGCGTCTTCTCCCGCGCAGCGAAATCCATCAAGCTGACCGCCCAGATCAAGGCGCTCACGGGACTCGATGCAAATGCCGTCACACCCAATGAACTTATTCGCGCGCTGCTCAAGGCCACATACGATTTGTTGTGGTTCGGCGGCATCGGCAC
>JADFHH010000387.1 GCA_022567275.1 Pseudomonadota bacterium
GCTCGAATCCGGATCTTGTGTGATCATCGCCGATACCGGCCGCGCGCCGCCGATTGGTCTGAGCGCGGATGCCCATGCCGGGTGCCTCTCATTCGAGATGAGCGCCGGACGCCATCCATTGATTGTCAATTGCGGCGCGCCGGTGCATGACGATCCGGAATGGCGCTACGTTTCGCGCACCACAGCCGCCCACTCGACGCTGATCGTGAGCGACACATTATCCGCACAGTTCGTCGGCGCCGGCCTCGTCCTCGATGGCACACAAAAGCGCCGGCTCTCAGGACCGGTCAATGTGCAGGCCAATCTGAGCGCGGACGATGGCATCGTCGAGTTGCGGGCCTCCCATGACGGCTATGACCAAAAATTCGGAATTACGCATATTCGCCGTTTGTGCCTGACGCTCGGAGGCGAGCTGCTTGAAGGCACCGATCAGCTGCTCGCGCCGCACGGACTCAAGGGCGCGGCCCGTGACAATGGCGCCGAGTATGCTATCCGGTTTCATCTCCACCCGACGGCGCGCGCGGCGCTTTCCAAGGATGGCCGGTCGGTCCTCATCTCCCTGCCGGATCGTGACGGCTGGCGGATGACAAACGAACAGGGACAACTGACGATTGAGGAAAGTGTCTTTCTGGCGGACGTCAAGGGCCCCCTCCGCTCGGCGCAGATCGTCATACATGGCACGATGGGCAGCGCCACCGATATCAGCATCCGCTGGAGCCTTGAGCGCGTGGCCGTGGACAAAGCGCGCGATAGACGTGCTGGCATGGAACAGGCCGGGAGCGGCGAATTGCCGCTTGGCGGATAGAACACAGGAGCGAATATGAAAATTAACAGGGCCCTGATTTCCGTATTCGATAAAAGCGGTGTCGCAGAGCTTTCGCGCGCCCTGGCCGCGCAGGGCGTTGAGCTTGTCTCGACCGGCGGCACCGCCAGGCTGTTACGCGAGGAGGGACAGAAAGTCGCGGACATATCCGAGCTTACCGGCTTTCCCGAGATGATGGACGGGCGGGTCAAAACCCTGCACCCCAAGGTGCATGGCGGGCTGCTGGCCATACGCGGCAATGCTGCCCACGCGCGCGCGCAAGCCGAACACGCCATTCCCAATATCGATCTGCTGGTGGTCAATCTCTATCCCTTCGAGGACACCGTAGCGTCGGGCGCGGATTTCGATGCGTGCATCGGGAATATCGACATTGGCGGCCCCGCCATGATTCGTTCCGCGGCCAAGAACCATGCCGGCGTCACGGTCGTGGTGGACCCTCAGGACTATGACCAGCTGCTGGCGGATATGGCCCGGCATGACGGCGCCGCCAGCGCGCAATTGCGCCGCAAACTCGCTGCCAGGGCTTTTGCGCATACCGCCGCCTATGACGCGGCCATCGCCACCTGGTTTGCGCAGCAACTGGATCAGAAAACACCTGACCGGCGCGTCTTTGCCGGACGCCTTGCCCAAAATCTGCGCTATGGCGAGAATCCGCATCAGTGGGCCGCCTTCTACAACACCGGCGAGACGCGGCCCGGGGTCGCGAGCGCGCGCCAGGTGCAGGGCAAGGAGCTGAGCTACAACAATCTGAACGATACCGACGCGGCTTATGAGCTGGTGGCGGAATTCGACCCCGGAGAAACCGCCGCCGCCGCCATCGTCAAGCACGCCAACCCGTGCGGCGTGGCGACCGGTTCATCATTGGCGCAAGCCTATGCCCTGGCGCTCAGATGCGATCCGGTGAGCGCCTTTGGCGGCATCGTCGCGCTGAACCGGAGGCTTGATGTTGAGTGCGCCAACGCCATCTTGCAAATCTTTACCGAAGTCGTCATCGCCCCGGACGCGGACGATGATGCGCTCGCGCTGCTGAAAAAGAAAAAGAATCTTCGCGTGCTTCTTGCCGGCGGGCTTCCTGACGCGGGCGCGGATGGCGTCACCATGAAAATGCTGTCGGGCGGGTTTTTAGTGCAAGCGCGCGACAATGGCTGCAGCGGCGCGCTGGAACTCAACATTGTCACCAAACGCGCGCCCACGGATGCTGAACTCGCCGACCTTGAATTCGCCTTCACGATCGCCAAACATGTGAAGTCGAACGCCGTCGTCTACGCCAGGAACGGCGCCAGCGTCGGCATTGGCGCGGGACAAATGAGCCGGGTCGATGCCGTGCGCATCGCTGGCTGGAAGGCGCAAGAAGCGGGACTGAAGGAAATGCTGAAGGGTTGCGTCATGGCGTCGGACGCCTTCTTCCCGTTCGCCGACGGGCTGATGACGGCGGTCGAGGCGGGCGCGCGCGCGGTGATCCAGCCGGGCGGGTCGAGGCGCGATGGCGAAGTGATCGCCGCCGCCGATAAAGCCGGCATCGCCATGGTGTTCACCGGGATGCGGCATTTCCGGCATTAGCGCAGGATGGGTCAAGCTGATCGAAATCAGGTGTCGGTAGCACATCAATTGTCCGGTTGCTATTCCGCGGCCGCCTTGGAAACGGACACCGGCTTGTTGTATTTGTCGCGCATCTCATCCCATTCATCGGCGCCGAACCGGCGGAAAGCGTCCAGCGGGCTCAGCTTGCCTGCCGGCGCCGGGAGAGAGTTGGTTTGCTTGACATGTGACAGCAAATCCTCGCACAGGCCGATGACGCCGCGGAACAGCCGCGAGGGGATAATGGCGATTTTGTAACCCATCGCTTCGGCTTCGGGGA
>JADFHH010000024.1 GCA_022567275.1 Pseudomonadota bacterium
GAAGTTTTGTGCCGGGACGCCAGGGAATATGCCAGCTCACTCACGGCGATCCTTATGCCCGAGGGTCATGACGCCGACGCCCTGCGCGGTGTCATCAGGGATAAATTCAACATGTCGCTCGGTACCGGTCTTGGCAAGGTCGCGGGAAAAGTGTTCCGTATCGGCCATCTGGGCGATTTCAATGACCTCACCCTGCTCGGTGCGCTGGCCGGGGTGGAAATGGGGTTAGGCATCGCCGGCGTGCCGCATCGCAAGGGCGGCGTGCAGGCGGCGATGGATTTTCTGGGCCTATGACATGAGCACTGACGAACTCATCATAGAGCGCGATGGACCGGTCGCGACCATCATTCTCAACCGTCCGGACAAGCGCAATGCCCTGACCTTCGAGATGTATGAGGGGCTGGCTGAATTCTGCCGCAATGCTGCCCGCGACGCTGATCTCAGAGCCGTCATCATACGCGGCGCGGGTGACAAAGCCTTCGCGGCGGGCACGGACATCGCCCAGTTTCGCGGCTTTGACGGCGCACAAGACGGATTGGCTTATGAGAAGAAGATGGATCGCATCCTGGCCGATCTCGAAGCCTGCCCCAAGCCGGTCATCGCCGCTATTGCCGGCGCGTGTACCGGGGGCGGCGCGGCCATCGCCGGGGTTTGCGATATCCGCCTGGGCAGCCGCGACATGCGCTTTGGCTTTCCCATAGCGCGCACGCTGGGAAACTGTCTGTCGATCGCCAGCCTGCAACGTATGTCCGCGCTGCTCGGCGTGGCGCGCACCAGGGAACTGATTCTGACTTCACGGTTGATCGAGGCCGAGGAGGCGCTGCGCATCGGCCTCGTATCGGAACTGTTCGATGACGCGGATGCTCTTTTCGCGCGCGCACGGGAAATGGCTGAGGAAATAGCCACCTTCGCCCCGCTCACATTGCAGGTCACGAAAGAAATGTTCCGCCGCATGCGCGCGTCCGAAGCGGAAATCAACGACGACGATCTTGTCGCGAAGTGCTACGGCAGTGATGATTTCAAAGAGGGGCTGGAGGCGTTTTTGGCCAAGCGCAAGGCGAACTGGACAGGGAAATAAGCCATGTCACATGCGAGCATGTCTCTGACAAGAAAGGGGCCGTTGACGGGCATGCGCGTGATCGAGCTTGCGCACATCATGGCGGGTCCCGTATGCGGGTTGATGCTCGCCGATCTGGGCGCCGATGTGATCAAGGTGGAAAAAGCCGATGGCGGTGACGATACCCGCTCATTTATACCCCCCGACATCAATGGCGAGGCGGCCGCCTTCCTGATGATGAACCGCAACAAGCGGGGCATCGCGCTGGACCTCAAGAGCGAGACCGGCAAGCAGGTGCTCAAGCGTCTGGTAAAGGACGCGGACGTGCTTATCGAAAATTATCGCCGCGACACGATGCACAGGCTCGGGCTTGGCTATGACACGCTCAGACAAATCAATCCCGGCCTGATCTATTGCGAAATTTCCGGTTTCGGGCGCACCGGCCCTTATCGGGACCGCGGCGGGTTCGACCTCATTGCGCAAGGCATGTCGGGGCTGATGGATATTACCGGCGAGGGGCCCGAGCGCCCCCCGGTTAAAGTCGGCGCGCCGGTCAGCGACATCACGGCGGGAATCCTCGGCGCCATGGGTTGCCTCGCCGCTTATGTCCACAAGCAGAAGACGGGCGAGGGACAAAAGGTCGACACCTCCCTGTTCGAGGCGGCCATCACCCACACCTACTGGCAATCGGCCATCTGCTTCGCCACCGGCGTCTCGCCGACCCGGATGGGCACCGCGCACCCGCTCAATGCGCCCTACCAGTCGTTTGCGACAAAAGACGGCTGGATCAATGTCGGCGCGGCAAACCAGCGTAACTGGGAGCGGATGCTGGATTGCATTGGCGCGGGGGAGCTGGCGGAGGATCCGCGATTTGTCTCGAACGCGGAGCGCATGGCCAATCTGGATAAGCTGGTCGAGATATTGAGCGAATATTTCAAAACGCGTGAGAGCGAACAATGGCTCGATATACTTGAAGCGGCGGGCGTGCCCGCCGGCCCGGTGCTCTCCATCAAACAAATGCATGCCGACGCCCAGGTCATTGCCCGGGACATGACGCCGCAAACCAATCATCCTGTCGCCGGGCGGGTGCGGACCATCGGGCTTCCGGTAAAGCTGTCTGCCACGCCGGGCGGCGTGGTGCGCCCGGCGCCTTTACTCGGGCAGCACAGCCGTGAAGTGCTGGCCGAGGCGGGCTATAGCGATGATGAAATTGCTGCCTTGCTTGAGAGCGGCGGTGTCATCGCGGCGGACCGGACAGCGGGGAAACAAGACGACCCCGTTTCCTGATCGCTTGTTTGCGCGGCACATAATCTTCATTCGATTCACTCAATTCTAACGTTCTCACGAAACACTCGAAGCGGGGTATCCGGTCTGGACTGGTTTGCCTTGCCGGTCGTGAGTTAGTCAGGGGTGAGTATCGCTATGTTGCGTAATTTTGTATCCGGGTCCGCGCAAGCGGCGGGGGAGAGTGCGGCTGGCGCCGCTTTCACGAAATTTTGTCACGCGGTTTTTTTCGTTCTGCTGACACTTACGGTTACGGGCGTTGTTCTGTCAGCCTGTTCGCGGGGGAAGAAATCCAGCGAACAGACTTTTTCCAAACGCGTCGTGCAACTGGGCCAACCCGTTCCCAAGGGTGGCGGACGCTATAAGGTTGGTAATCCCTATAAAATTGCCGGACGCTGGTACACCCCGGTGGAAAATCCATCCTATGACCGGGTTGGCATCGCCTCCTGGTATGGCGAATTGTTCCATGGGCGCTACACGGCCAATGGTGAAATCTATGACATGAACGCGCTGACGGCGGCGCATACCACACTGCCCCTGCCGAGTTATGCGCGTGTGACCAATTTGCAGAATGGCCGGTCTCTGGTGCTGCGGGTGAACGATCGCGGGCCTTACGCCCATGATCGCATCATCGATCTCTCGCGCCGCTCCGCGCAAGCGCTCGGCTTTGAGCGCAATGGCACGGCCCGCGTTCGCGTGCAATATATTGGCGGCGCACCGCTCAATGGCGACGATTCACTGGAGCGGCAGGTCTATGCCAGCCGGCCCTGGGCGCGGATGGCGCAAGCCACGCAGACACAGATTATGGCAGACTCGATAGTGGTGGGATCGCTTCCCGTTGCGAGCAATACAACAAAACCGGCTGCCAATGCGTGGGCGACGCAAGGCAGGACAGCCTCGGCACCACCCATACCAGCGCAAATGGGAGACTATTCCATCCAGGCGGCCTCATTCCGCAACAGGGACTTCGCGGTGAGTTTGCGCACCAAACTCGCCAGTCTAGGCGCCGCCTATGTGCAGCGCGCGAAGGTCGCGGGCAAAACCTATTACCGTGTCCGGCTCGGTCCCTATGACAGGCGCCATGATGCAGACGAAACTCTGCGCGCGGTAATCGGGACAGGTGCAACGGGTGCGCGTATCGTGCGCAATTAACCCTGCCGGGAATCCGTCTTTGACGGAAACGGTCTTAGAGCTTGCCTGCACAAACGAAACCCCCACGAAAGTGGGGGTCCACGGGCACGCCGCATTGGACCCCCGTTTTCACGGGGGTTTCGGTACAGGGTTTGGCCTGAACGAAAAAAACCCTGGAGCGATTCCGTCTTTGACGGAAACGGTCTGGCGGGATTCTAACAAACCCACTGACTTGATAGTCAGTTGATTTAACGCCATGCTTCTAGCTAATCTGGCAGGCGTGCGCCGGACGCTTGCGTCCGATGAGCATTTGCATTTTCAACTGTTGATTTTAGGTTGCGTGCGGGATGAGCCCAATGGATCGAATTAAGGATTTTCCGGCGTTTCTGGCGCTGGTGTTCTGTATTGTTCTCGCCGGACATGCTCTGGCGGGCGAGGCCAAGTTCGAGACCAAGGCCAAATGGGCTATTCTGATGGACGCCGGCACGAATTCCGTACTTTTTGAGAAAAATTCCGAAGATTTAATGCCGCCGGCCAGCATGAGCAAGCTGATGACCCTGGCGGTCATATTTCGCGCCCTGAAAGACGGGCGGATTTCGCTCGATGATGAATTCTCCAACTCTCTCTATGCCTGGCGCACCGGCGGGGCGCCGTCAGGCACTTCGGCAATGTTCGTGCCGCTCAAGGGCAGTGCGACGCTCGATCAACTGCTGCAAGGCATCATCGTCCAATCGGGCAATGACGCCAGCATCATTGTGGCGGAAGGCATGAGCGGGTCGGAATCCGCATTTGCCGATGTCATGACGGATTATGCCCGCAAGATCGGCCTGACGGAGTCGAATTTCCGCAATTCCACCGGCCTGGCGGACCCCAATCACTATATGACGGCGCTGGAACTCGGCAAGCTCGCAATCCACGTCATCACGGAATATCCGGAGTATTATCACTATTTCTCCCAGAAGGAATTTCGCTACCGGAAACATATTTTCTACAGCCGCAACCCATTGATTTATGACGGTATCGGCGTGGATGGCCTGAAAACCGGCTATATCCGCGATTCAGGTTACGGGCTTGTTATTTCAGCAAAGCAGCGCAACCAGCGCCTGGTCGTTGTCGTCAACGGTCTGAAGTCGAAAAAAGCGCGCCGGGCGGAGGGCAAGCGGCTGCTGCAATGGGGGTTCAGAAGCTTCAGGCAATGGAAGCTGTTCGAGGCCGGTGAGACCATCGGCGACGCACTGGTATGGGGCGGGACCAAACGCTCTGTGAATCTGGCCGGCAAAGGCGAGGTCTCCATCTTGTTGCCGCGCTCGGCCAGCCGCAAGGTCAAGGCGGCGATCATATATCAAGGGCCGCTCAAGGCGCCCATCAGCAAAGGCGACCAGATCGCATATTTGCGCGTCACGGGAGCCAATGAGGTGGTCAACAAAATTCCGCTCTATGCGGCGGAAGATATTGGCGAAGGCTCCATCTGGATGAAAGGAGTGCAGTCGCTTTTTTATCTCGCATTTGGCTGGGTGCTTTAGGGACCGGATCCCGTGACAACAGGAAAATTCATAACATTCGAGGGCGGCGAGGGCGCGGGAAAATCCACGCAAGTGAAGCTGCTGGCGGAACGCCTGCGCGATGCCGCCTATAAGGTTGTCGAAACCCGCGAACCTGGCGGCACCCGGCGCGGCGAGGAAATCAGGGAATTTCTGCTCTCCGGCGAGGCGAAGAATTTTGGTCCCATGGGAGAGGCGGTGCTGTTTTCAGCGGCCCGCGCCCATCATTTGAACGAAGTGATCCGTCCGGCGCTGGAGCGCGGCGACTGGGTTCTCTGTGACCGGTTTTCCGATTCGACCGCGGCGTATCAGGGCGCTGCCGGCGGCGTAAAACCGGGCCTGATCCGCGCATTGGAGCGTGTTGCCGTGGACCGGAACATGCCGGATATGACATTCATTCTCGACCTGCCGCCCGAAGTGGGCCTGAAACGTACCGCACAGCGCAATGGCGGGGGCGGTGAACGGCCTGATCGCTTTGAAGCCATGGATTTGCACTTCCATGAAGCGTTGCGTGCGGCCTTTCTGCGCATCGCCGAGGAACAGCCCCGTCGTTGTATTATCCTCGATGCGTTGCAGGCAGAGAGCGCGGTGGCGGAAGATGTATGGGAAGCGATTGTAACCGGTTGACCCCATGAGCGATGCAAGCGAAGAAAATATCCAGGCTGAGCTGCCGGAACCCGACCGGCTTGAAGGGTTCGCCCACCCCAGAAAGACGCTGGATTTTGTTGGCCATGCTTCTGCCGAACAGGCGTTGCTGAAGGCCTACACGTCCGGGCGCTTGCATCACGCATGGCTTCTTAGTGGACCTGAAGGCGCCGGCAAGGCGACGCTGGCCTATCGCTTTGCCAGGTTTCTGCTGGCGCGGGAGGGCGACGGTGATGATGAAGCGGCGGACAGTCTTGTCATAGCGCCTGACAATCGCGTCACGGCGCTGGTCGGCGCGCTGGCGCATCCCAATTTGCTGGTGCTGCGCCGCCCCTGGCTCGCGGACAAAAAACGCCTGGCCACGGCGATTACAGTCGGCGAAGTGCGCCGGTTGCGGCGGTTTTTCGGACATACCGCCGGGGCAGGGCAGTGGCGCGCCGTCATCATCGACCGGGCGGAGGAAATGAATGCGTCCGCCGCCAATGCGCTGTTGAAGAATCTGGAAGAACCACCGGCCAATTGCGTCTTTCTGCTGGTGTGTTGCGCACCGGGCCGCCTGCCTGTCACCATTCGCTCACGTTGCAGAATACTGAAATTCGCCCCGCTTGAGGCGCAAGAACTGGAGACGGCCATCGCGGCGGCTTATCGCGCCGCGGGGCGGGAGCCCCCGCTGAGCGAACGCGTGCGCGCCTGTGTGCCGCTCGCCAATGGCAGTGTTGGCCGTGCGCTGCGACTGCTCGAGAGTGGCGGCAGTGCATTGTATGACCGGCTGATCCGCTTGATGGCGCGGCTTCCGGAGTTGGACCATGAGGCTGTTCACGCGCTGGCCGATGAGCTTTCTGTGCAACGCGCCAATGAGGCCTATGAATTGTTCTTTGAGCTTGTAAGTGAAGCGCTTGTGCGCATCGCCGGTCACGCCGCGACAGGCGCGGGGGCGGTGGGGGCCGAAGCAAAGTTGGCGCAACGCTTGCGTGACACGCACGCTCTTGCGCAATGGGCGCTGCTATGGGAAACAATCCAGCGCGCGAAGGCGGAAGCCGATGCGCTCAATCTCGACCGGAAAAACCTGGTCCTGACGACATTTTTCAGGCTGGAAGAAACCGCGCGTGAGGTCTTTGCTTGAGACCTTTTGCTCGCGTACATGGCCGAGCCGTCGCGGTGGACCTGACAGGCGCATAAAAAAACCCATGGGCGAAAAACGCGCCTTCTACATCACCACCGCGATTTCCTATCCCAACGGCGCGCCGCATATCGGCCATGCCTATGAGGCCATAGCGACCGACGCGCTGGCGCGCTTCAAGCGGCTCGACGGGTACAAGGTTCACTTCCTCACCGGCACCGATGAATATGGCAGCAAAATGCTGCAAACCGCCACTGCGCAAGGCATTTCGGCCGCTGAACTCGCGAATCGCAATACGCCGCGTTTTCAGGAGATGGTGAAGGCGCTCAACTGCTCCAATGACGATTTTATCCGCACCAGTGAGCCGCGCCACCACAAATCATGCCAGGAAATCTGGCGGCGCATGGAGGCCAATGGCGATATTTATCTCGGCGCTTATGCGGGCTGGTATTCGGTGCGCGACGAGGCCTATTACGATGAAAGCGAGCTGACCGCCAACGGCGATGGGGGGAAGCTTTCTCCGCAAGGCTCGCCGGTGGAATGGGTCGAGGAAGAGAGCTATTTCTTCAAGCTGAGCGCCTATCAGGACAGATTGCTGGCGCATTATAAGGAACACCCGGATTTCATCGGTCCCGACGGGCGGCGCAATGAAGTGATCTCTTTCGTCAAGGGCGGACTAAAAGATTTATCCGTGTCGCGCACCACGTTCGACTGGGGTGTCCCCGTGCCGGGGGACGAGCGCCATGTCATGTATGTGTGGGTGGACGCGCTCACCAATTACATTACCGGCGCCGGCTTTCCCGATGAGGATTCAGAGAATTTCAAAACCTTCTGGCCGGCCGATGTGCATATCATCGGCAAGGACATAATCCGCTTTCACGCGGTCTACTGGCCGGCATTCCTGATGTCGGCCGGCATCGCCCCCCCCAAACGCGTGTTCGCGCACGGCTTTTTGTTCAACCGCGGCGAGAAAATGTCGAAATCGGTCGGCAATGTCATCGATCCCTTCGCGCTGGCGCAACATTATGGCGTCGATCAAATGCGCTATTTCTTCCTGCGCGAGGTGCCCTTCGGGCGCGATGGAAATTACAGCCATGAGGCCATCGTCAATCGCATCAATGCGGACCTGGCGAACGATTTTGGCAATCTGGCGCAGCGCTCGCTCTCCATGATCGCCAGGAATAGCGATGGAAAGGTGCCCGACCCTGGAACTTTTACCAGCGATGACAAAGCTTTGCTCGGTGCGGCTGACAAAATGGTCGATACCGCACGCCAGGCAATGGATGAACAGGCGATCCATCGCGCGCTTGAAGCCGTGTGGTCGGTCGTCGCCAGCGCTAACCGCTATTTCGCCAAGGCTGAACCATGGGCGCTGAAGAACAGCGATCCTGAACGCATGGCAACGGTGCTGTATGTGACAGCCGATACGGTTCGCCAGATCGCGATACTGGCGCAGGCCATCATGCCGGATGCTTGCGCCAGGATGCTGGATCAACTCTCTGTCCCGCAAGACGCCCGCGATTTTGCTAAATTAGGCGAGGCGGGCCGGTTGAAGCCCGGCACGAGCCTGCCTAAACCGGAGCCGGTGTTCCCGCGCTATGTGGACACGCAAGAGAGTTCGTCCTGATGCTGGTCGACAGCCATTGCCATCTGGATTTCCCCCATCTTTCAGATCAGCTCGATGACGTGCTGACGCGCGCGAAAGAGGCCGGCATCGCCACGCTCGTCACCATCTGTACGCGGGTGCGAAAATTCGAGCAGGTGCACGCCATTGCGCTCGCCCATGACAATGTTTTCTGTTCGGTGGGAACCCATCCCCATAACGCCGATGAGGAGCGCGATATTCCGCTGGACGATATACTTACTCTTGCGAAACTTCCCAAAGTGGTGGCGATCGGCGAAGCGGGGCTGGACTATCACTATGACAATGCCCCGCGCGCCGATCAGGAAAAGGGATTTCGCACCCAAATCGCCGCCGCGCGCGAAACCGGCCTGCCGCTCGTCATCCATAGCCGCGACGCGGATGAGGACACCGCTCATATCCTCGAAGAGGAAATGGCCAAAGGCCATTTTACGGCGGTGCTGCATTGTTTCACCGCCGGGGCGGGGCTGGCTGCGCGAGGGCTGGAGCTAGGCCTCTATGTGTCTTTCTCCGGTGTGCTGACATTCAGGAAAGCGGATACGCTACGCGAGATCGCGGCAACTGTCCCCTTGGACCGGCTGCTGGTTGAAACCGACGCGCCCTATCTTTCCCCCGAGCCAAAACGGGGGAAAAAGAACGAGCCAGCTCATGTGGTTCACACGGCGGCCAAACTGGCCGAGGTCAAAGGCGTCAGCGATAAGCAAATCGCGCAGGCCACAACGGAGAATTTCCACCGTCTGTTTTCCACAGTGCCAGCCCCGGCAGGCGCCGCCGCGCAATGACGTTGAAGCTCACCATTCTGGGCTGCGGCACCTCGGGCGGCGTGCCGCGCATCGGCGGAGACTGGGGCAATTGCGACCCCGCGAATCCGAAGAACCGGCGTTTGCGCTGTTCCATGCTGGTCGAGCGTACCGGGCCTGATGGCAAGACCACACTTTTGGTGGACACCTCTCCCGATGCGCGCCAGCAAATGCTTGACGCCAAGGTCTCCTGGCTCGATGGCGTGCTCTACACCCACGATCATGCCGACCACACCCACGGCATCGACGATTTACGCGTCGTGGCGATCAATGGCCGCGCACGGGTCGATGTCTATTGCGATGCCCATACGGGAGGCGTTCTTGAGCAAAGATTTGGCTATTGCTTCGAGACGCTAGCTGGCACTGCGTACCGTCCTATCTTGAATAAACACACCATCAAACCTGGGCAACGATTTGAAATAACGGGAAAAGGTGGCACGGTAAAAGTGCTGCCCTATCATCAGATTCACGGCGAAATCATGTGTGTTGGCTACCGTTTCGGAGATATCGCCTATTCCTGCGATATCAACGGGCTGCCGGAAGAGAGTTACAAATATCTCGAAAATCTGGATGTGTGGATCGTCGATGCCTTGCGCTACACCCCCCATCCGAGCCATTTCAGCCTTGAAGAAACGCTGGAGGCCATCGCCCGGGTGCGCCCCAAAAGAGCCATTTTGACCCACATGCATACAGATCTCGACTACGGCACGCTTCTGCGCGAGCTGCCTGATGGCGTCGAGCCGGCCTATGACGGCATGGTGCTGGAAACGGGTTGCTAAATTTCACGCGCTGAACGTGATGAGCTTGCCATTGTCCGTGCAAGATGGCAGCGCCAGTTGCACGAATGTTTCCGCCAGCTCTTCGGGTTTGGGCAGCGTGGCGGGGTCTTCGCCGGGCATGGCTTTGGCGCGCATGGCCGTCGCCACCGGGCCCGGATTGATCAGATTGGCCCGCACATTCGTATCGCTCAACTCACCCGCATAGGTTTTCACCAGCGCTTCGAGCGCCGCCTTCGACACCGAATATGGCCCCCAATAGGCCCGGCAAAATTGTGCCGCGCCCGATGTGACGAATATCGCGCGCCCGGCGTCGGATTTGCGCAACAGCGGGTCGAGGGTGCGGATCAACCGCCAATTGGCGCTCAAATTGACATCCAGCACCTCATTCCAGTCTTTCTCAGAAATATGCCCGAGCGGCGAGAGCGGCCCCAGAACCCCGGCAATGCAGGCCATTATATCGAGCCGTTCAAAGCGTTGCAGGATGGTCGGTCCGAGCGCGTCGATCTTGTCGCCCTGTCTCAGAT
>JADFHH010000025.1:0-3579 GCA_022567275.1 Pseudomonadota bacterium
CGCGCCCGGTCGCCAATCTTAATGCGCTGCGTTTTGGCGCGCCCGATCATCCCAGGACCCGGCATCTGGTGTCGGGAGTCGTCGCCGGCATTGGCGGTTATGGCAATTGCGTCGGCGTGCCGACGGTGGGCGGCGAGGTTAATTTCGACCCCGGCTATAACGGCAACATTCTCGTCAACGCCATGTGCATCGGCCTCGCCGAGACGGACAAGATTTTCTATTCCGCCGCCAAAGGCGTCGGCCTGCCGGTTGTCTATGTGGGCTCGAAAACCGGGCGTGACGGCATTCACGGCGCGACCATGGCGTCGGCCGGGTTCGATGACGACTCTGACGAAAAACGCCCCACCGTTCAGGTCGGCGACCCGTTCACCGAGAAGTTGCTGATCGAGGCGTGTCTGGAGTTGATGGCGCAAGACGCGATCATCGCCATTCAGGATATGGGCGCGGCGGGGCTGACATCGTCTTGCGTTGAGATGGCGGACAAGGGTGGCGTCGGTTTTGCTCTCGAGCTTGACAAGGTGCCCTGCCGCGAAGCGGCCATGAGCGCCTATGAAATGATGCTGTCGGAAAGCCAGGAGCGTATGCTCATGGTGCTCAAGCCGGGCGCGGAGGATACCGCGCGCGCCATTTTCGAGAAGTGGCAGCTTGATTTCGCGATTGTCGGCGTAACCACCGCTACGGGCCGCCTCGTGGTGACCCATAACGGCCGGGTCGAAGCCGACATACCGGTCGGGGAGCTGACCGATTCAGCGCCTGTATACAAGCGCCCCTGGACCCGGCCCGAGCCGCCGGCGGTCATCGCGCCTGAAGATGTGCCAGCGCCGGATAGTCTGAGCGAAACGCTGGAAACATTGCTGGGCTCGCCGCATCTGTGTTCGCGCCGCTGGGTGTGGGAGCAATATGACCATATGGTCATGGGCGATACGGTGTGCCGTCCAGGAGGCGACGCTGCGGTTGTGCGCGTGCATGGCACGAACAAGGGCCTTGCCGCGACCTGCGATGTGACGCCGCGCTATTGCGCCGCCGACCCGGTCGAGGGCGGCAAGCAGGCGGTGGCGGAAGCCTGGCGCAATCTTACCGCCACCGGAGCCGACCCGCTCGCCATTACCGATTGCATGAATTTCGGCAATCCGGAGCGCCCGGAAATCATGGGCCAGTTCGCCGGCTGTATCGAGGGTATCCGCGAAGCGGCGGAGGCGCTCGGCTTCCCGGTCGTTTCGGGCAATGTGTCGCTGTATAACGAAACCAACGGGGTCGCCATTCCGCCCACACCGGCCATCGGCGGCGTGGGGCTGATTCCCGATATCGCGGATATGGCCGGTATTGCGCTCGCGAATGAAGGCGAAACGCTCGTACTGCTCGGCGCGGAGCGCGGCCATCTCGGCCAGTCGCTCTATATGGAGCTGATGCTGGACAAACGCGAAGGCGCGCCGCCGCCGGTGGATTTGGCGGGGGAACGCACAACCGGTGATCTGGTGCGCGGCTTGATCCGCGCGCACATGGTCAGCGCCGTGCATGATATCTCCGATGGCGGTTTGCTGATCGCGATATGCGAAATGGCGCTGGCCGGCGGGGTTGGCGTCGTGCTCGGTGACTATAACGGCCCCTTGCCGCTGCACGCCATGGCGTTTGGCGAGGATCAGGGCCGTTATATCATCGCCACGCCCGACAGCGATGACATCCTCGCGCGGGCGAAGGCGGAGCGTGTTCCTGCACGTATACTTGGTGAGGTCGCGGGCGATGCGATCGTGGTCGCGGGCGAGGCGCCACTGCCGCTTAAACATTTGCGTGAACTTCACGAAGGCTGGTTGCCTCACTATATGACATCGCGGTAATATCGGCCCCGAGCCAAGGAGGCGTTTTCATCAATGCCTATGAACCAGAACGATATCGTGCAACTGATCAAGAAGAAGCTGCCCGATGCCGATGTCACGATCCGTGACCTGGCCGGTGACGGCGATCATTACGCGGCGACGGTTGTTTCGGAAAGCTTTCGCGGAAAAACCCGCGTGCAGCAGCACCAGATGGTTTACGAGGCGCTGGAAGGCAATATGGGCGGTGCGCTCCACGCATTGGCGCTGCAAACCTCCGTACCGGAGAATTTAAAAAAGGATTGAAGTTATTATGAGCGAGCAAAATATTCACGAGTGGATTGGAAAAAAAGTCGCCAATGAGGACGTGGTGCTGTTCATGAAAGGCACCCGGCAGTTTCCCCAATGCGGCTTTTCAAGCCAGCTCGTGCAAATCCTCGACCATCTCGGGCTGAATTATTCAGATGTGAATGTGCTCGACGATATGGGCATCCGCGATGGCATCAAGAGCTACAGCAATTGGCCGACCATCCCGCAGCTTTACGTCAAGGGCGAATTTGTCGGCGGCTGCGATATCATCCGTGAGATGTTTGCCGATGGCGAATTGCAGGAGCTGCTGACCGCCAAGGAAATCACCCACAACAAGCAGACGCTGAACGCCTGACGCGCCAAGACGGCGTCAGCGTGAGTAATACTCAACTACCAGATTGGGCTCCATCATCACCGGATAGGGGACGTCCGTGAGGACCGGTATGCGGTTGAGAATCGATTTGAGCTTGGTGTGATCCACATCGAGATAATCGGGCACATCTCGTTCCGCGCTCTGTTGGGCCTCGAGCACCAGATTCAAATTTTGCGATTTCTCCCTGATCTCGATGACGTCGCCAACCTTGCAGCGATAGCTGGGGATGTTCACCCGCTTGCCGTTCACCAGCACATGACCGTGATTGACCACCTGGCGCGCGGAAAAAACGGTCGGTACGAATTTTGACCGGTAAATGAGCGCGTCCAGCCGGCGCTCCAGCAAGCCGATCAGATTTTCGCTGGTGTCGCCTTTCTTACGCTCCGCCGCGCGGTAAATAGACTTGAACTGCTTTTCGGTAATGTTGCCGTAATAGCCCTTGAGCTTCTGTTTGGCCCTGAGCTGGATACCGTAATCGGTGGTTTTGCTGCGGCGGCGCTGGCCGTGTTCGCCCGGCCCATATTCGCGTTTGTTGACCGGGCTCTTCGGGCGCCCCCAGATATTTTCGCCAAGACGGCGGTCGATCTTGTATTTGGCGCGAATGCGCTTTGTCATGGCAAACTCCTTCAAACGGCGTTCCGCAAAATTAAAGAACGCCCCTTCCTCTGCGCTAATTTGCGGATACACCGCTGGCGTTGCGCTGACAGGCGTGCCGTATTTGCGGCAGCGCCACAGGTGCGTAGCAAAAACGGGTTTGGACCGGATCGTGACCCGCGCCCGCGCGGGTTCTGTTACACGCAATGACAACTGGCTGTCAATTCGCGTGACGCGCGATCCATTATTGCGGTTTGACGGGTTCTTTGAGATAAGCCTCGATGCGTGACTTCACCCGGGCGCGATCTTGTTCGGAGCATTTATATTTCTTGCTATTTTCTTGTTGGCTATTCTCCTTGTCGGCGGTTTTCTCACCGACCGAAAATCCACCGGTGATCACCAGCCCGGCGGAAATATGCAGCATCTGAATAAACTTGATCTGCTTCTTCGGCAAACAACTCAGGTAGTAAATTGTCTTTAAGAACCCGCCTT
>JADFHH010000025.1:3589-10516 GCA_022567275.1 Pseudomonadota bacterium
CATTTTCCAAGCGCCTGCTCCCTGGCCATCATTGTCAGGAAAGTCCGCGCTTCCAGCTCCGGAAGACCGCAAAGTTTGGCGTCGGTGGCGCGCATGGCCACGCGGATGATGCGGCGGGCGTCCTCGATCGGGATCATGAACTGACTTGGATCGCTGCGGTCGATGGTAATTTCCCTGCCGTCTGAGGTTGTGACTTTTTCCGGCACCGCCGCGAATGCCCAGCCCATGAGTACGCGCACGGTACGGTCGCTCGGCGATTTCTTTTGCTTGGCAGCTTGCGCTGAAACACTCGCCGATTGAACCAGGGCGATCCCCAGTCCAAGCGCGATCACGCAAGCCCAGCTAAAAAAGGTTCTTTTCATTCACCACCCTCGCGCCAATTCAAGCGGCAAGCTAGCATTGTTGAGCGTCATCGCAATACCCAGGAATTATGGCGGTTAAACACGCCGCTTGTGCGCTTTTGTCAAGGCAGAGATAACGCCTCTCAATGTCCGCACCTCCTGTTCGCTCGCGCCCATGCGCTGAAACATGTTGCGCAGATTTCGCACCATGTGCGGCCGCTTCTCCGGCGGGCGGAGAAAGCCTGACGCATCGAGCTCGCGCTCCAGATGATCGAAGAATCCAACCATCTCGCCGCGTGTCGCGGGACGCGTGCGGTGCATTTGCACACCCTCGCGCGCGGGACCGTCAAATGCCGTTTCCCGGCCGAGCTGACCGCTTTCATCCTGCATCAGCCATTCATAGCTCATGATCAGCACCGCCTGCGCGAGATTAAGCGAGGCGAAACGCGGATTGACCGGCGCCATGACCAGCACATCCGCCAGCGCGATATGATCGTTTTCCAGCCCCGCCTTCTCACAGCCGAACATGACGCCGCAGCGTTGCCCGGCGCCGGTCCGCGCGCGCATTTGCGCCGCTGCGCTTTGCGGCGACAAGACCTGCTTCACATTATCGCGGATGCGCGCCGTGGTGGCGCACACAAAATGCAAATCGTCGATCGCCGCGGAAACATTTTCATAGACCCGCGCTTCATCGATTACCCAGCGCGCCCCGGCAGCGGATGAATATGCCTCCTTGTTCGGCCAAGGCTCACGGGGCGAAACAAGCCTTAAATCGTGAAGCGAAAAATTGGCCATCGCGCGCGCCGCCATGCCGATATTTTCGCCAAGCTGAGGTTCAACCAAGAGTATCGCCGGGGCTTGCAGGGCTGGTTTCGCGTCCATTGTCTGCTTCCTTAACCACCGGCACAATGCTATAGCAGGGCCGCATTCGCAATGGCCCGCGCGACTTTCTAATCAGCAGACAACACCCCTTTTCACTTAGTGTCCGGAGACCCAGGCAAGATGGCGAAAATCAAAGTCGAAAACCCGGTCGTCGAACTCGATGGCGATGAGATGACACGGATCATCTGGCAGCTCATCAAGGACAAGCTGATCCGCCCCTATCTCGACATCGACCTCAAATATTACGATCTGGGCATAGAAAGCCGCGACGCCACTAACGATCAGATCACGATCGATGCCGCGCATGCCATCAAGCAATACGGGGCCGGCATCAAATGCGCCACCATCACGCCGGACGAGGCGCGGGTGGAGGAATTCGGCCTGAAAAAAATGTGGCGCTCGCCCAACGGTACGATCCGCAACATTCTCGGCGGGGTCATCTTCCGCGAGCCAATCCTCTGCGAAAATGTTCCGCGTCTGGTGCCGGGCTGGACCGGGCCGATCATCATTGGCCGCCACGCCTGGGGCGACCAGTACCGCGCCACCGATTTCGTCGTGCCCGGCAAGGGCAAACTGACGATCAAATGGGAGGCGGCGGACGGGTCAGAGAAAATCGAGCACGAAGTGTTCGATTATCCCGGCGGCGGTGTGGCCATGGCGATGTTTAATCTCGACGATTCAATCCGCGATTTCGCCCGCACCTGCATGAACTATGCCCTGACGCGCGATTTTCCCCTTTATCTGTCGACCAAGAACACCATTCTCAAAGCCTATGACGGGCGTTTCAAGGATCTTTTCCAGGAAATTTTTGAGGCCGAATTCGAGGACAAGTTCAAGCGGGCCGGCCAGACATATGAACACCGGCTGATCGACGACATGGTCGCGGCGGCGCTCAAATGGTCGGGCAATTTTATCTGGGCCTGCAAAAACTACGATGGCGACGTGCAATCGGACACGGTGGCGCAAGGCTATGGATCGCTCGGCCTGATGACATCCGTGCTGCTGACGCCGGACGGCAAGATAGCGGAATCGGAAGCCGCGCATGGCACCGTGACGCGCCATTTCCGGGCCCATGAGCGGGGCGAAGAAACCTCCACGAATTCAACCGCATCCATCTTTGCCTGGACCCGCGGCTTGGCGCACCGGGCCAAGCTTGACGATAATGTTGCACTGGCGAACTTCGCCCAAACCCTGGAAGACGTTGTCGTCGATACCATCCAGTCGGGGGCTATGACCAAGGACCTGGCGCTGCTGGTCGGCGATGAACAGGCCTGGCTCTCGACTACCGGTTTTCTCGACAAGATCGACGCGAACCTGCAACAGGCCATGGGGTAGAGCGGCGGTGGGGGTCAACCCCCGGCTTGCTCGCGCACGGCCCTTGCGATCGCTTGCAAAGCGGCGTCCGCTTCGCCGGCGTTGGGGCCGCCGGCCTGAGCCATGTCGGGACGCCCGCCGCCGCCCTGCCCGCCGAGCGCTTCAGCGCCTTTTTTTACCAGTGCGACCGCGTCATAGTCCGGCGTCAGATCATCGGTGACGCCAACCACGAGACCGGCTTTACCCTCCTCGCTGACGCCAATAATGGCGACGATGCCCGAGCCGATTTGCTTCTTTCCCTCATCCACCAGCCCGCGCAAATCCTTGACCGAGACGCCATGGACGGTGTGCTTCAGAATTTTGACGGGCCCTGCAGTATCTATTTCAGCGGCAATGCCGACCCCGGCGTTTTTCTTTTTGGCCTCGGAGAGATCGCGCTCAAGTTTCTTGCGTTCATCGAGCAACAGTTGCAGCCGCTCCACCAGATCGCCGGGTTTGATTTTCAACAGATTGGCCGCGGCGCGCAGGCGGGCGTCCTGGGCGCTCAGATAATTCCGCGCGCCCGCGCCCGTCAGCGCCTCGATGCGCCGCACCCCCGCGGCCACGGCGCTTTCGGCAATGATCTTCACCAGCCCGACATCTCCGGTGCGCGCCACATGGGTGCCGCCGCATAATTCCACCGAATAGGCTTTGCCGGGGGCGCCCCCATTCAGCGCCTTGCCCATGGAGACCACGCGCACCTCGTCGCCATATTTCTCGCCGAACAGCGCCCGGGCGCCGGACTCAATCGCTTCGTCCACATCCATCAGCCGCGTTTCCACGGCCGAATTTTGCAGGATCATCGTATTCGCCATATCCTCGACCTGGCCGATCTCTTCATCGCTCATGGGCCTGGGATGGGCGTAGTCGAAGCGCAGCCGCGCCGGTTCGACGAGCGAACCTTTTTGCGCCACATGATCTCCCAGCACCTGGCGCAACGCCTCGTGAAGCAGGTGGGTGGCGGAATGGTTGGCGCGCGTGGCGCTGCGCGCGCTTTTGTCAACGGCCAGCTCAGCCGCCTCGCCAGGCCTGAGCGTGCCCTGCTCGAGCGTGCCGAAATGGACCAGCAGTCCGTCGGCCTTTTTCTGCGTGGTCGCGACACGGAACAGCGCGCCATCACCTGATGCGATCGCGCCCTTGTCCCCCACCTGACCGCCGGATTCGCCATAAAACGGCGTCTGGTTGAGAATGACAGCACCCGCTTCGCCTTGCTTGAGTTCGTCGATTTCGGCGCCGTCCTTGACCAGGGCCAGCACTTCGCCTTCAGCCGCTTCGGTCTCGTAGCCAAGAAACTCGGTGGCGCCATGGCGTTCCTTAAGGTCGAACCAGATTTTTTCGGTCGCCGCGTCGCCGGTCCCGGCCCAGGCTTTTCGGGCATCGGCGCGCTGCTTGTCCATGGCCTTGCCGAACCGGGCGAGATCGACCTCGATGCCACGCGATTTGAGCGCATCCTGCGTCAGATCGAGGGGAAAACCGTAGGTGTCATAAAGCTTGAACGCCACGTCGCCCGAAAGCGTGTCGCCCTTGCCCAGACCGGACGAAGCGTCGTCAAGCAATTTTATGCCGCGCTCCAGGGTTTTGCGAAACCGTGTCTCCTCGAGATGAAGCGTGTCGGTGATGAGCGCTTTCGCGCGGATCAGTTCCGGAAACGCCTGGCCCATCTCGCGCAGCAGCGCCGGCACCAGCTTGTAGATCAGCGGTTCGCGCGCACCCAGCAGTTGCGCATGGCGCATGGCGCGCCGCATGATGCGTCTGAGCACATAGCCGCGGCCCTCATTCGACGGCAGGACGCCATCGGCGATCAAAAAACAGGCGGCGCGCAAATGATCGGCGATAACTCTGTGACTGGCAACGTTTTTCCCCTTGGCCGCCACATTGGTGGCATCTTCGGACGCGGCGATGAGCGCGGCGAACAAATCCGTTTCATAATTGTCATGGGTGCCCTGCAGCACCGCCGAGATTCTCTCCAGCCCCATGCCGGTGTCGATGGAAGGTTTTGGCAGATCGACCCGTTCATCGGGTGTGAGCTGCTCGAACTGCATGAACACCAGATT
Source organism: Pseudomonadota bacterium (assembly GCA_022567275.1). GTDB lineage: Bacteria > Pseudomonadota > Alphaproteobacteria > Rhizobiales > Methyloligellaceae > UBA2767. The sequence continues at coordinate 8,220 of JADFHH010000025.1, forward strand.
CCATATCTCGATATACCGGTCGCCATCCTCATCCGGAGATCCCGGCGGGCCGCCCGGGATATGCTCGCCATGATCGAAGAAAATTTCCGAACATGGCCCGCACGGGCCGGTATCGCCCATGGCCCAGAAATTGTCCGACGTGGCGATGCGGATAATTTTCGATTCGGGCAGGCCGGAGATTTTCTTCCACAGATCGAACGCCTGATCGTCCTGCGCATAGACCGTCGCCAGCATACGTTCGGGATCGAGACCGAACTCTTTTGTGCACAGGTTCCAGGCCAGTTCTATCGCCACATCCTTGAAATAGTCGCCGAAGGAAAAATTCCCCATCATCTCGAAGAAGGTATGGTGGCGCGCGGTATAGCCGACATTGTCGAGATCGTTATGCTTGCCGCCGGCGCGCACGCATTTTTGCGATGTCACCGCGCGGTCATAGGGACGTTTCTCCGCGCCGGTAAAAACGTTCTTGAACTGCACCATGCCCGAATTGGTGAACAGCAAAGTGGGGTCGTTAATCGGCACCAGCGGGCCCGAGCCGACGATTTCATGGCCATGTTTGGCGAAATAGTCGAGGAAGGCGGTGCGGATTTCATTGACGCCGGTCATGGAGTGTTAAGTGCCTTGCGTTCGTTGTTGATGGGCAAGCGCTGGCCAAACATACCCCGTGGCGCGATTGACCCGTGTGCCGCCGTTTTTAATGAGCACCCCCCGCCCTGTCCAGCGGCATAAGATATTTCTCTCCTGCCGGCAGCTTGTGCCAACGCCCAATTAAAAAAACCCGGGCGCGCGTGTCGCACCCGGGTCTTCGCTTTCAGGAGGGTCTTTATCTGCGGTGGGGGGCAAGACCCTTCCCGGGGTAGTGGGGTATCTGCATTAGCGATGTTTGCGCACTGGGCCGGGCCCTCCTAGCTGGCCTTGGCGCCCTGGGCAGACTTGGCGCCGGAGGGTTTGCCATCGGCTGGCCCGGCCCCTGGAAGCGATTCGATATTTGCCGCTTCATCGCCGGGCGTAGCGGTTTCGACGGCGTCCAGCGCATCACTTGCGAGGCCCGCGTCGCGGCGGATTTTCAACTCGATTTCCTGCGCCATTCGCGGATTATCCTTGAGGAAGGTTTTTGCGTTTTCACGGCCCTGGCCGATGCGGGTCGAGTCATAGGAGTACCAGGAGCCGGATTTGTCGACCACGCCGGCCTTGACCCCGAGATCGACGAGCTCGCCGGTTTTCGAAATGCCCACCCCAAACATGATGTCGAACTCGGCCTGGCGGAAGGGCGGCGCGATCTTGTTTTTGACCACCTTGACGCGGGTCTGGTTGCCGATCACCTCGTCACGATCCTTGATCTGGCCGATACGGCGGATATCGAGACGGACGGAGGCGTAGAATTTCAGCGCATTGCCGCCGCTGGTGGTTTCGGGCGAGCCGAACATGACGCCGATTTTAATGCGAATCTGGTTGATGAAGATGACCATGCAGCGGGATTTTGAAATCGAGCCGGTGAGTTTGCGCATCGCCTGGCTCATCAGCCGCGCCTGCAGGCCGGGAAGCGAATCGCCCATCTCCCCTTCGAGCTCCGCGCGCGGGGTGAGCGCGGCCACCGAATCGATCACCAGAACGTCGATGGCGCCGGAGCGCACCAGGGTGTCGGTGATCTCGAGCGCCTGCTCGCCGGTATCGGGCTGGGAGATCAGCAAATCCTCGACATTGACGCCGAGTTTCCGGGCATAAATGGGATCGAGCGCGTGTTCCGCATCGATAAAGGCGCACACCCCGCCCTCTTTTTGCGACTCGGCCAGGACGTGCAGGGCGAGCGTCGTCTTGCCCGAGGATTCCGGCCCGTAGATTTCAACCATGCGCCCGCGCGGCAGCCCGCCGATACCGAGCGCTATATCGAGGCCCAGAGACCCCGAGGAGATGGTCTCCACCTCGACCAGCGGTTCGCCCCGCCCCAGACGCATCACCGAGCCCTTGCCGAACGCGCGTTCGATCTGGGCCAGCGCGTCGGAAAGCGCCTTCTCCTTGTCCATATTGTCCCCCTCAACGAGGCGAAGTGCAGCGTCTGACATCAATCCCTCTCCTTATTCCATACTGGCGCCTGACTGGCAATCGAGCCTGGCAATCAAGCTTGCCAATCGAGTCTCAATGTACATGATTTGTTCTATTTTGCAAGAGTTATGTTAATATAATGATAATGCTTGTGTTTTAGCGGTGTATTCGTGGTTTGTTCGGACTTTATAGGGCGACACACCCCCGTCATTCCCGCGCCGGCGGGAACCTTCACCCCCGTCATTCCCGCGCAG
>JADFHH010000388.1 GCA_022567275.1 Pseudomonadota bacterium
CAAAACGATCCTGCTTGGCTCCGGCGGCGGGCCGACCATGTACCGCTATCACACCCCTGGCGGCGACAAGGCCTGCGACGGCCTGGCCATGGGGCTGCGATGCGGTCTGAGCTTGCGCGATATGGAGATGGTGCAGTTTCACCCCACCGGCATTCTCGCCGGCAACGACACGCGCATGACCGGGACCATTCTCGAAGAGGGCCTGCGGGGCGCCGGCGGTTATCTGCTCAACGGCGCCGGGAAACGCTTCATGCTGGACATTCACCCCCATGGCGAGCGCGCGACGCGCGATATCGTCTCGCGCGCCATGTATGAGGAAGTGCGCGCCGGGCGCGGCACCGCCAATGGCGGCATCCATATCCGCATGGCGCATCTGGGACCGGAAAAGGTCGCCAAACAGTTCAAGGGCATGGTGAAACGCTGCGCCGATTGCGGTTTCGATCTCGCGGGCGGCAATGTCGAGGTGTTCCCCACCGCGCATTATATGATGGGCGGCATCGAATTCGACGCAAAATGCCGCACCACGCTCGAGGGGCTTTATGTGGCCGGCGAGGATAGCGGCGGCGTGCACGGGGCCAACCGGCTCGGCGGCAATGGCGTCGCCAACTCCACCGTGTTCGGCGGCGTCGCCGGAGCGTCCATGGCGCAGGCGATTGCGAAGGGGGCTGAGTGGCGCGAACCCGATGCCTCAGCGGTTGAACACGAGGTCGGGCGCGCTCTCAAACCCTTTGGAAAAAAGCCCGGCGATGTCAACGCCATCCGCGAGACGCTGCTCGATCTGATGTGGGACAAGGCCGGCATCGTCCGCGACAAGAAACAGCTCAGGGAATGTCTCGCCGAACTCGACGATCTGGCGGAGCTCCATGGCCAAACCGGCCTTGCCGATCCCACGCGAACCTTCAATCTCACCTGGCATGACTGGCTCAATCTTGAAAGCCAGATTCTTGTCTCGAAGGCGATTGCCAGCGCCGCGCTGGCGCGCGAGGATTCGCGCGGTGCGCACTACCGGTCGGATTTTCCCGAGACGGGCGCGCTGGAGACGACGCGCTATACGACCATTACCCTGGGCAAAAACGGCAAACTGAAAACCGCATCGCGCGCGGTAAAATTTACCCGCGTAAAACCCGGCCAATCCTTGATTGACGATGCGGCCGGCGCACCGCCACGCGCGGCGGAGTAGAGGAGCTGAAGCTATGATTAAAGCCGATACAATCGAACAGGCCGCCAGCCAGATCATGTCGAACGCGGCGATCGACATCCCCGATGATTACGAGTCCGGCATCCGCGCCATGATCGATATCGAGAAGGGCGATTTGTCCGCTTTCGTGCTCGAAGCGATGCTGGAAAACTGGCAGGCGGCGCGCGAGGACCGGCGGCCCATGTGCGCCGACTCCGGCTTGCCGCGCTTCTATGTGAAATCCGGCAACGAGGCGCAGATCGAAGGCGGCTTCGTGGCGCTCGAGCACCGGCTGCGCCGCGCCACCGCGCAAGCCACCCACGACATCCCGCTCAGGCCCAACCGGGTGCATCCGCCTAGCCGTCATGACAACAACAACAATGTCGGCATCAACGCGCCGGAGATCGAATATTCCTTCGAGCCGGACGCCGACTGGATTGACATCACCACCGTGCACAAGGGCGGGCTGTTCGGCAGCGACTTTCGCATGCTGTTCCCCGGCGACGGCATCGACGGCATCAAACGCTTCTTCCTCGATGTGCTGTTCGCTTTCGGCAAGCGCGGGCTGGCCTGCCAGCCGGCCATTGTCGGCGTCGGGCTCGGCGGCTCGAAGGACACCTGCATGGTGCTCGGCAAGCAGGCGGCGTGCCTGCGCACCGTCGGCTCGCACCACCCCGACCCGCAAGTGGCCAAGCTGGAGAAAGAGTTGAAGATACTCGGCAATAAAACCGGGCTCGGCGCCATGGGTTTCAACGGCACCTCCACCGTTGTGGGGTGCAATATCGAGATCGGCTACACCCACACCGGCGGCATGCCCATATCGGTGCATTGTTTCTGTTTGTCCTCGCGGCGCGCGAGCGCGCGAATCCACGCCGATGGAACAATCGAATACCGCACCGACCCGCAATGGTTTACGCCCTATCATCGGCGCAATAGCATCGATTGGGACGGCGCGGATGCAATAAAGGAACAAGCTTAATGGGCGAACGCGCGAAAAAACTCAAAACCGTGAGACTGCAAACGCCGGTGAGCGACGGCGATCTCGCGAAGTTGGAAATCGGCACGGTGGTCTTTCTCGATGGCGTGATCTACACGGGGCGCGAACGCGTCTACGAAAAAATCCTCAACCAGGGCGAGACACCGCAAGTCGATTTCGCCAAACTCACCAATGTGAATTTCCACTGCGCGCCGGCCGCCGCGCAAAATGAAGACGGCAGCTTCAATGTCGGCGCGGTCACGGCGACGGCGAGTTTCCGCTTCGCGAAATATCTGGAGCGCTGGTTTGCGCAAACCGGCACAAAAGTCATTATCGGCAAGGGCGGCATGAGCCAAAAACACTATAACGAGCTGTTCGTACCCGCCGGCGCCGTCTATCTCACCACGGTGGGCTATGGCACCGGCGCGCTGCTCGGGCGATGCATAAAAGACGTCAAGGCCGTCAACTGGCTCGATGAACTCGGCATCGCCCAGGCCA
>JADFHH010000389.1 GCA_022567275.1 Pseudomonadota bacterium
GTTACCAGGGGGGTTTCTATCAATCATCTGACGCTCAATGAAAATGACATCGGCTCGTACCGGACATTTTTGAAATTGCGCCCGCCCCTGCGCACCGAGGAAGACCGCATGGCGATGGTCGAGGGACTCGCCGCGGGCGTTATCGATGTCATTGTTTCGGGTCATAATCCAAAAGATGCCGATGCCAAACGCCGCCCGTTCGCCGAAGCCGAAGACGGCGCCATTGGCCTGGAAACCCTGCTCCCGGCCGCTTTGCGCCTGTATCATTCGGGACACATCGAATTGCCGGCCCTGCTGCGCGCCCTGTCGTCCAATCCCGCCGATATTCTCGGCCTGCCCAGCGGGCGCCTGCAAACCGGCGCGCCGGCGGATTTGATCGTGCTCGATCTGAACGCGCCCTGGGTGGTCGATCCCGGGCAATTGCAATCCAAATCGAAAAACACGCCGTTTGACGAGAGCCAGTTGCAGGGCCGCGTATTGCGCACATTGGTCGACGGCAACTCCGTGTATACTCTCTCTGACGAAAGTTAGAACGGGGGAGAGAACGGCTCATGCCGGACCCGATCGATTGGGGCCTCGCGCTGCCATATTATAGTGCGGCACTCCTTGCCGGGTATGCGCTGGGGTCGATCCCCTTCGGACTGCTGCTCACCAGACTGGCCGGGCTTGGCGATTTGCGCGCCATTGGCTCGGGCAATATCGGCGCGACAAATGTCTTGCGCACCGGCAACAAGGGGCTCGCCGCGCTCACCCTTGCCGCCGACCTTCTTAAAGGAACCGCTGCCGCGCTGATCGGCCTGCAATGGGGTCTCGATACGGGTATCCTGGCCGGGCTCGGCGCGTTTCTTGGCCATCTGGCGCCCATCTGGCTGAAATTCCGCGGCGGCAAGGGCGTCGCGACCTATATCGGCATCCTGCTCGCCCTGTACTGGCCCGCCGCGGCCATATTCTGCTGTCTCTGGCTGCTGATTGCCGCCGCTTCGCGCTTTTCTTCGCTCGCCGCATTGGGCGCGTCAGCGGCAACGCCGGCATTTCTCGCCACTTTCGGCCATTGGCAAACCATGGAGCTGTTTCTATTGCTGACGCTGCTCGTTTATCTGCGCCATTGGGAAAATATCGTCCGTCTGGTTCGCGGCAGGGAGTCGAAAATTGGCGCCTCCTGACAGCAATGACCGAACCCCCAAGCGGCTGCTCAGCGATGAACAGCGGCTGAACTGGCTGCGGCTGATCCGCAGTGAAAATGTCGGCCCCGTGATATTCCGCGAACTTGTCAATCATTTCGGCGGGTCAGGCGCGGCCCTGGAGGCCCTGCCGCAACTCTCCAGAAGCGGCGGGGCACGCAGAGCCATCTCGATATGTTCGCTGGAACGCGCGCAAGCCGAATACACCCGGGCGCTCAAATTTGGCGCATCGCTCGTTGCCCTGGGCGAACCCGATTATCCGAACTGGCTGGCATCGGTGGATGTGCCGCCGCCTCTCATCTATGTCAAAGGCGCGCTGGAACTCCTGGCGCGTCCCATGGTCGCCATCGTCGGAGCGCGCAATGGCTCCGCGATCGGCCAGAAATTCGCGCGCATGCTCGCCGCCGATATCGGGCGTGAGGGGTTTGTCATTGCCTCGGGCCTGGCGCGCGGCATCGACACGGCGGCTCATGTTGCCTCGCTGGAGCGCGGAACCCTCGCGGTGCTCGCCGGTGGTATTGACTCCGTCTATCCGCCCGAAAATGCGGATTTGCAAAAGGAGATTGGCGAACGCGGCGTTCTTCTCAGTGAAATGCCGGTCGGATACAAGCCGCGCGGAAAAGATTTTCCGCGGCGCAACCGTCTGATTTCCGGCGTCTCGACAGGTGTGATTGTGGTGGAGGCGGCTTATCGCTCCGGATCACTGATTACCGCGCGGCTGGCTGGCGAACAGGGGCGCGAGGTGTTTGCCGTGCCGGGCAATCCGCTCGATCCGCGGGCGGCGGGAACAAACAGGCTGTTACGCGACGGCGCGGGGCTTGTCACTTGCGCCGATGACGTAATTTCCGTACTGGCGCCCATACTGGGCCAGGTCTTCGCGCCCCCGGTGAGCAAAAGCAGCTTTGACGCCGCTCCTGTTCCCGCCATCGAGGTTGATGTCGGCCGCTCCGAACGCGAGCGGGTTATTACCGCGCTGGGTGTTTCACCGGTCGATATAGATGAATTGATTCGCTCCACCGGGCTACCGGCGCGGCAGGTCCAGATCATCCTGCTGGAACTCGATCTCGCGTCCCGTTTAGAGCGGCATGGCAACCAGCTCGTCTCGCTGCGGGAAGCCTAGTTGCAATATGCCGGCAGCGGGGTGGCGCCCGCGTCCGGTATTTTCGGCGCGCGGCGGCGTTAGAATTTTCGCGCAAAATTTCCCGGCATCTTTTTCGTTGGTTAGCGAAAGCTGATCGTCAATGGTCAAGGAATCATTGCCAAATGGGCAATGTTAACCAAATCAGGCTGTATAGGGCTATGTTGTAAACCAATATTACCATGCGTTAGGGTTTTATTGACATCGCATTAAGCTTCAATATTTACCCATCCTTGAAGTAATTACATCAGAATGTCATATATTACCTAATGAATAACGCTATGAAGACTTAAGTACAGGCAAGAATTCGGCGTAAATGTCCGGGAGGATA
>JADFHH010000390.1 GCA_022567275.1 Pseudomonadota bacterium
CCCGTAGGGTCCGCCTTTTCGCCGGCAGTGTGTTCTTGCGCGCCAAGCGCATCGGCGAGGCGGGTTTGCGCGCTGCCGGGCGACAACGGTTTGGGTTGCGAAGCGTCCGGCGCCCAGCCGGTCAGGTGGATGATCTCGAAGGTGGCGTAGATGCGCCCGCGCGGTGCGGAAAACCTTTCGCCGTAAATTTCGCTCGCCCGCATCAACACACCGCGCTTGAGGGGTTTTTTGCGCCGGGCGGTGAGCATGTTGCTCGCACCCATGGCCCTGAGCTCGCGCATCAGATCGAGCGGTGTGGCATAGCTGGCCTGCACCACATCCGCGTCGGTGACGGGAAGGGCGAAGCCGGCGCGTTGCAGCAAGGCGCCATAATCGCGCACATCGGCGAACGGCGCGACGCGCGGGCTGACGCCGCCGTCGATCTCCTCTTCGGCCACCGCCAGCGCCTCGCGTAACTCAAACAGGGTTCGCCCGCCGAGCACCGCGCCTAAAAACAGCCCGTCAGGCGTTAGCGCGCGTCTGATCTGGATGAGCGCGCCGGGCAGGTCATTGACCAGATGCAGCGCCAGCCCGGATACGATGAGATCGAGGGAGGCGCCGGCGAAGGGCAAAACTTCCTCGTCGCACACAAGGCGCGGGCCTTCACATTGCTCAACCAAAGCCAGGCATGAATCGGCGCTGACAATCGCGCCAATGCGCGGATGTTCGCGCAGCAGCGAGGTCAATAGCCCGTGATGCGCGCCGAGATTGAGCGCCAGCGGGAATTCCCGCGTCACCGCGCCGAGGCGCGCTGCAATGTCCTCCCCCGCCCGGCGCAGGAGAAAATCATGCGCGTGCATAGTGCGCGCGGCGCGCGCGCGGCGCCGCGCCAGCAGCGCCCTGTCAAACAGTTTTTCCTGTGCCTCCGCCATGGTCTATCATAGCATTGTCACCGCCTGTTCACATGAGCGGGACGAGGGAGGAAAATGAGCGAGTTACATCCGGCCGGAGAATTTTTCTCGCGCGCGACTGGCAAGCTGGTGGATTTCATTTTGCCGCCGCTGTGTCTGGCATGCCGCGCTCCGGTGCAGGGCCAGGGCGGCCAGATCGGCGGCTTGTGCGCAAAATGCTGGCCACGGGTCGATTTCATCGAGCCGCCGCGCTGCGACCGGCTGGGCATCCCGCTACCCTTTCCATCCGATGCGCCGATGGTGTCGGCCGCAGCCCTCGCTGACCCGCCCGTCTATGACCGCGCCAGGGCGGTGGCGCGCTATGACGGCGCCATGCGCGAGCTGGTGCACGCCCTGAAATATCGCGACCGCCATGAGGGGGTAAAGCTGTTCGCCCGCTGGATGGTCCATGCCGGTGCGGATGTACTGGAAGGCGCCGATGTGATCGTGCCGGTACCGCTGGCGCGAACCAGGCTGTGGGGGCGGCGCTTCAATCAGGCGGCGCTGCTGGCGCGCGCCATTGGCCGCGCGGTCAACATTGCCGAGACGCCGTTCGCGCTGGAGCGCATCCGGCGCACGCCAAGCCAGGTCGGCCTGAGCGCCGAACAGCGCCGCCGCAACGTCGCGGGCGCGTTCCGCGTTCCGGAGCGCGAGCGCGCGCAAGTGGCTGAGCGCAACATCGTCATCGTCGATGATGTGATAACCACCGGCGCCACCGCCAATGCCTGTGCGCGCACGCTCAAGCGCGCGGGTGCGGCGCGCGTCGACGTACTGGCGCTCGCCCGCGTGACCGACCCGTTGACGCCAGGACTGTAGAGCCAATATTCAAGGCTGGTCAGGATAACCCCTCAGAGTTGAAATATTATGTCAGATATGATATATATAAATGTGGAAAATTGTATTTTTAAATGAAACGGTCTGCGATGAACTGAATGTTCTTCCTGAAGATCAGCGAGCCAAATTTACCTGGATTGCTGAACTCATTCAGGAGCATGGTTTGGAGAAAGTGCGGGAACCCTATGTCAAGCACCTTGAGAAAGGGCTTGGGGAAATCCGCATGAAGGGCAGGGATGGAATATCCCGTGCGCTTTATGTTGTCGCAAAACCGAAGCGTGTTGTTGTTGTCAGGGTCTTTGTCAAGAAGACCCAGAAGACACCGCGGAAGGAAATAAAACTGGCCTTGAAAAGAGCCGGGGAGATCACATGATAGATTTTGACGACATCAAAAAAGAATGGATGAAGAATCCAGAATTTGTAAAAGAATATGAGGCTTTGGAAGAGGAATTTTCTCTGGTATCCGCCCTTATTGCTGCCCGCTCCGAGGCAGATATGACACAGCAGGAAGTTGCCGAAAAAATGGAAACTTCACAGTCCTATATTGCCAAGCTGGAAGGTGGCACGGTCAGCCCATCCATGAAAGCGCTTAAGCGATATGCCGCCGCCACTGGTTCACGCCTCAAAATCAGTTTTGAGCCAACAACACCACAATAACAATCTCATTGACTGAATAGGACCGGCCAACGGAAGGCCGACAGGCCGCCACTGGTTCAAGGGCCGGACGGAGTAGCATTTTCGCTAATTAATTTCTGTTATTGCCTGTAGGGAACCTCTAATCTGAGGTGTGAAGTCTCCAGATGAGAGTCTCCATCTGTATTCTTCTAAATCCGAACTCCATACTAGTGATGTTTAGAGGAGGCAACTTGAGCACCACCGACAGGACA
>JADFHH010000391.1 GCA_022567275.1 Pseudomonadota bacterium
GGGCCGCAACTTCCTGCACGGCCGCCTCGGCGACCAGATCAACGCCGTCATGAGCGCCGTCGGCTACAACCTCCGCCTCATCCTCAAATGGTTGAGGAAACTCTTGCGCCAAATCATCGCTGCAATATGGGAGGCAATAACCCCATTCTCAATGCTCAAATCCGCTTCTTAACAGCGGACCAAGTATCGTATGGGCGATTTTATCGACGCTAAAGCAGCCTTCGACGGAGCCGCCAAAGTCGGTTATTTCCGGGCCAACAAGGGCATCTTTGAGATCGAAAAGGTCGCGAAAAGCGGAAAACCACACACACTTTTCCTGAATATGCGTTAGTCCTACGTCCCGGCCAGATGCTCGGCGAAAAACTCCAGCGTGCGCTCGCGCGCCAGCCTGGCGCTCTCGGCGTGATAGGAATCACGCAGGTCGCAATTAAAACCGTGCCCGGCCGGGTAGGTGTGGATCGGGATATCGGGGTGAGCCGCGCGTATCTTCTCCACCCCTGCCATCGGGATCGACTGGTCGGTTTCGCCGAAATGGAGCATCACCGGATGGCGCGGGCGCTCGTCCACCATGTCGGGGATCATGCCGCCGTAAAAACCGACCGCGGCGCTCACGCCATCGAGCCGCGTCGCCGCGTTCCAGGCCAGCGATCCGCCCCAGCAATATCCCACGACGCCGACCGGGCGGCCCGCGAGCGCGGTGACCGCGGTGACCGCGGCCGTCATATCGCGGACCGCATCGTCATGGTCGATCCTGGCGCGAATCTCGCGGCCCTTCTCAACGTTTTGCGGCGTGTAGTCCAACTCGATGTTTAGCGCCACCCGGTTGAACAGGGCCGGCGCCAGGACAATGTATCCGTCGTTAGCAAAGCCGTCGGCGACGGTGCGGATATGGCTGTTGACCCCGAATATTTCCTGGATCACGACCAGGCCGCCACTGGGCTGGCCCTGCGGTTCCGCCAGGTAGCCCGTGAGTTCATGGTCGTCGAGCGTCTCGATATCTACGGTCTTGCCCATTGCTGCACCCCTTTTCTCGTCTGCGCCAAGATTCAATTTTAGCTCATAACGTCACCAGCAAGGCCAAAACAGCACCCAAGGCCTGTGGAATCAGCGCGTTGGCCTGACGGTTATCGTAAATACAACAAAAGCGGACCGGGACAATGCCCGGCCCGCTCTCATTTTCTCTCATGACCCTTTTCAAGACTACGCAGATACGCAAAGGGCCGCCTGATCCGAAGAGAAGACCCCGGGGGGGCTGGGGGGCTGAGATTCCGAAGTCTCAACCAGAACCACGCCGAGAGATAATTAAGGTATAATACCATCTTATATGGCTGCACAAGGGCAAAATCGTGAATTTTGTTTCATAATATTACATTTGTGTAATGTTTGCGAGGCTTGCAATTCGGTCGCAGGCCGGGAATCATGTGATATGCAACAAATAACCCAGGGAGGCTTCCATTGAACGAGAGTGAACCCATAGCTTTGACGCGCACGGAGAAATCGTCTCGCACCTCCGTGCCGCGAACACCCGGAAACAGCCGCCGGCAGGCCGGCCCCATTGCATTCGACCGCCGCGAACTTGCTCATTTGTTGGGCATGTATGGCCGCAAGGTCGCCGCCGGTGAATGGCGCGATTACGCCATCGACATGCACCGCGAAAAGGCGATTTTTTCCGTCTTCCGCCGCGCCAGCGAATGTCCCCTCTACCGCATCGAGAAAGCTCCGCGGCTGTCCCGCCGCCAGGGCGCCTATTCCGTGATTACGCCGAGCGGATTGATCCTGAAACGCGGCCATGATCTGAAAAATGTGCTGCGGGCGATCGAGAGTGGATTGCGGCTGGTGCAGGCTTAGGAACCGGACCCTGACGATCTAACCACCGGGGATTTTGTCCGGCGGCGTTGTATCGCCCGGACCCAGGGGCAATTGCAGGAATACGGTGTCGAGCCATTTGCCCTGTTTGTAGCCCACCGATTTGAGGTTCCCCGTGATTGCGAAACCGAGCCGCTGGTGAAACGCGATCGACGCCACATGGCTTGAATCGCCGATAATGGCGATCATCTGGCGGTAGCCGCGCGCCGCGCATGCCGATATCAACTGCTCCATGAGGGCGCGGCCAACCCCGCGCCTTTGCCGGCCAGTGTCCACATAGACGGTATTTTCCACAGCCAGCGCATAGGCCGGGCGCGCCTTGTAAGCGCCGGCACAGGCGTAGCCTGCCACATGGCCGTCCACTTCGGCCACAAGGTAAGGGTATCCCCCGTCAAACAGGGCGGAGCGGCGGCGCGCCATCTCCTGGGCGCTCTGGCGGCTCAAACTCAAAGGATGCCGTTTCCTCGCGCACCGAACGGCCATAGATTTCCGTAATCCGGGCCATATCGGCATCCGTGCAATCCCTGATGACAATGCTCATTGCAAACCTTCAATGCGCCACGCCAAAAACACCGAAGAAATCTATTCGATTGGCGGATGTGTACCAATAAGAAACGGGCCCCGGCGGATCGGCCGGAGCCCGTTTGAATCTCGTTCTCCGAGAGGAGGCTATTCGCGGTTGCCAAACAGCATGAGCAGCATCATGAACAGATTGATGAAATCGAGATACAGGCGCAATGCGCCCATGATGGCCTTTTTGCCCATGGTCGCCAC
>JADFHH010000392.1 GCA_022567275.1 Pseudomonadota bacterium
CTGGTGCCGAAAACGCTCGATACGGATAACATGCATGAAGCCGCCCAGGCACTCGTTGGCGAGCATGACTTCACCACGTTCCGCGCCGTTCACTGTCAGGCGAAATCGCCGGTCAAGACGCTTGATGTGCTGAGCGTGTCACGGGTGGGAGCGGAAATACATATCACCGCGCACGCGCGGTCTTTCCTGCACGCCCAGATGCGCTCGATCGCCGGAACATTGAAGCAGGTCGGCGAGGGCAAATGGCGCGTGCGAGACGTGGCGGCGGCGCTGAAAGCAAAGGACCGCGCGGCCTGCGCCGCGCTCGCTCCGCCGCACGGTCTGTATCTTGTGAAGGTGGACTATTGAGCCGAGCCGGGTCGCACCCAAGCCTTACGCTTTCTCAGGTTGAACTTGCCCTTGCCCTTGGAGCTCGTCACGATCACCGTCTGCCGCGTCCCGCGAACCGAGATGGAAACTTCGCCCTCAACATCGTAAAAGCCCGAGTACAACCTGCCGGTATATTTGCTTGAGGAGAGCTTTACGACGCGGCCCGTTTGAACGAATGTGCCAGCGGTCGACGCGCAGGTCGCGTGCAGAACGAATGTCCTTCCCCTGTCGTCACCCTTTTCGTAGTTGACACGACAGCTCACGGGTTCGACATGTCCCGAGGGAATGAGTGTCACCGTGCCGCGGCCACTCCAGGAGCCGAGAATCGAGGCCGCCGTGGCGCTTGTCACCAGTGACAGGCTCAGCGCCAGGGCCAGCATGGTTGCAGGAATGATCCGCATTCACTGTCTCCTTGTCCGTCCGTCCGGCTCGCCCGCAGCTCTATAAAATATACAGGCGAATCACTACTACCATTGGCAGCCACTTACCGAAAGATGGCGCAGTCTGCCGGTCGCAAATCTTATCAAACGATCATTACCAAATTGCACTTTCCGGTTCAGCCGGTCCCGAACGCCGCCAGATAGCGTTCGAGGAAAGCCCGATAGACCCGTGTCAGGGTTTCCAGATCGCCCACCTCGATGCGTTCGTCCACCTGATGTACGGTTGTATTGACAAGACCAAACTCGATCACCGGGCAATAATCCTTCACAAAGCGCGCATCCGACGTTCCACCCCCGGTTGACAGCTCCGGCGTTTGCCCCAGTTCGGCCTTCACCGCGCCGGTCATGATCTCGATCAATTGACCCGGTTCTGTGATGAAGCAGGGACTCGCCGGTAAAAAGCTTATCTGGTGTTCCAGACCGCTGCCTTCAAGGGCCATGCCGGCTTTGACCGTGAGAATATCCATGAGACTTTCAGCGGTGTGATTGGAGTTGAAGCGGATATTGAAACTGGCGGATATGCGCGCCGGGATTACGTTGGTAGCCGGGTTGCCGGTGTCGATGGTGGCGATTTGCATATCGGAGGGTGAGAAATGGGGCGCGCCGTCGTCCAGCGGCTCGGCCAGGAACGCGTTGAGCACCTTGAGCATACCCGGCACCGGATTGTTGGCCAGATGCGGGTAGGCCGTGTGTCCCTGCACGCCGGTCACGCTAATATGCCCGCTCAGAGAGCCGCGCCGGCCGATGCGAATGGTATCGCCTATTCTTTCAGAACTGCTCGGCTCGCCCACCAGGCAATGGTCGGGCCTATGGCCGTTGTCGGCCATCCATTGCAGCACCTTGCTTGTCCCATTGATCGCCGGGCCTTCCTCATCGCCGGTGATGAGGAAGCTGATGGAGCCGGTCAACGGGTCATCGCGCCGGGCCAAATAATCGAGCGCGGCGGCGGCGAAGCAGGCGATATTCCCCTTCATATCCGCGGCTCCGCGCCCATAGAGCCAGCCATCGGCAATCACCGCGCCGAAGGGCGGGTGCGTCCAGTCGCTCGCATCGCCCGGCGGCACCACATCGGTATGGCCGGCAAAACACAGATGCGGAGCGCTTGCTCCGATGCGGGCAAACAGATTGTCCACATCGGGTGTGTCTTTATCCGAGAAGACCAGGCGATGGCAGGTGAATCCGGCGCCTTCAAGCAGGTTTTGCAAAGTGCCGAGCGCGCCGCCTTCTTCCGGCGTCACCGAGGCGCAGCGGATGAGCGCTTGCGCGATTTCAAGCGGTGTCGCGACCATATCGGACCTCAATGAGCTAAACGCCGAACCAGCCGATGATTGCACCCATCACAATGAGCACAACGAGAAAATGACCGCCGTCGATCAGGGTCAGAACCAGCTTTTGACCCTGAAACACATGATTGACCGTCATGGTGGTGACGACAAATCCGGCCCACAGGAACACGGCGGAAATGATGCCGTTGCGTATCGTGACCTGCCCATCGCCCAGATGGCCAATGACGCCGGCCAGCACCCAGGCCATGACCAGCAGGCAGACGCCGAGCACGAGAAAGGGTTTGGGCTGCGGCTTGGGCGGATTGTCCGGGTCCTTGCCGAGCGCTCTCGCCCACGGTTTGCCGAAAATCATGTACCACGGCCAGCCCGCGAAGAAGCTTGCCGCCGCGGCCACCACGAGTGCGAGATAGTTCGTGCCCGCGAAGTCCACGATCCGCTCTCCTCTATTCGATCCCGCCCAGGGCGCAAACGGCCTGCCATTCGCTCTCGGAGACGGGCTGGATCGACCGCCGTGAATTGTTGACCAGCACCATGTCATTG
>JADFHH010000393.1 GCA_022567275.1 Pseudomonadota bacterium
AAGCAGTGCTTGCACTTTTGTTAAAAACCCCCTATTATTGCAGGCACTCGAACGGTCATCAAAATGAAAACACCATGCCAGATCACAAATTAACCCGCGCGCAATTGAACGCGCACGTAATGCTGCGCGAAGCCATCCAGGCTTGCCAGCCCGAATATGTACTCAATTGGATCAGGGTTGAGTTGACCGATGACATCCGAATCCGCGGTTCCGAGTTGGAAAAGTTTGGCGATCTGTGCGCCAGAGCGGGGCACGAGAAGGTGCGCAACGAAACGTCGGCTGAGAGGTGCAAGCCATGACTACGGACCTGATCGAGAGTTTGGACAATTTCGCCATCTTCCTAGAAACAGAAGGTGGCTTGCCGGGCGGCAAAGTTATGGAAAGTGCGATGGCGGACGTGACTTTAGTGCGGCAGGCCATCGCTGAGGTGGAACGGCTGCGACGTGTGCTGTTCGATTTGGCGAAAGACCCGGAAGCTGGGTGGTATGCGCGCGGGGTTGCCAATAAATCGAGGATACGGCTATGACATTTGAAATCCGCACACTCGCCAAGGGCGAAAAGATCACCGAGAACGGCTTTTACAATATTACGCTGGACCGGCACCACGATCAGCCCTGCGAAGGGATATCGGTCACGTCCGGCATCTTGCGGAAAATGGACCCGCTGATTGGTGACCCGGCAGAGGTTTGGGCCACGCACAAGCTGAACCCGGACCCCTGGGAAAAAGACGACACAGGCGATGAAGTTGGGCCGGGCGATGGCCGCTATGGTCGAGGGCGGATACGAAGAACTGAAACGGCACTACGTTGTTGTCGGACCGGGCACCCCGAGCAAACCTACCGACGCACAGCGCGCCAAGTATGACGCCGGCGAAGGCACGGAAGCCGGTATCAAGTCGATAACATTTTGGGACAAGATCGAGGCTGACGGGCGTGATGTTTTGGACGGCGACGGTCTGAAAATGATCCTGAATATGTCGAAGGCGCTGGTGGCCGACCCGGCTGCGAATGCGGCCATGACCGGCGTGTCCGAGTTGACCATCGCTTATTTTGACGAAGAAACGCAGTTGTGGTTTCTGGGGCGCCCCGATCTGGTGAACTTGCTCGCCCTGATTACGGATTACAAAAAGGTCAGCAGCAAAGGCGGGCAGTTCAACGGTCAGTATTGTGACTACCTGATTACCAAAATGGGCTATGACATGCAGATGGGTTTCGCCTGCGAATGTTTCGAGGGCGTCACCGGCGATTGGCCGTCTCAAATCGGTCTGGTATTCCAGAAAGATAAGCCGCCGTATTCGTGCATTGTGCGCGGGGTGGCAGAGGATGACTTGCGCAAGGGCCAGTGGCGCAACCGGGTATCCGCGCGCCTGTTCCGAACCTGCTACGACAGCGGATACTGGCCGGGGCCGGACGAAGATAATTTGGGTGACTACCAGCGCCCCGATTGGCACAGCAAAAAGCTAGACAAAATTATGGAGGATTATTCAGCGCCATGAACGATATCGTAGATGAAAACACCGCAACACGATCCACCCCGACAACCGAAACGGTGCCCGCGCCACAGAAAACCACGCACGATTATGCCGATCAAATGTCTGATGTGGCAAACTTCGACCCCGCGCTTGGTTCGTACAATTTCGCCAATCTCGGGCAGGGGTTGAAATTCGCCGATATGATGAGCCGAGCCGGTGAAATGCTGCCATCCCACCTGCGCGACAAAATTCCACTGTGTCTCGCCGTGACGATGCGCGCTTTGCAATGGCGGATTGATCCATTCGCACTGGCGCAAGAAACCTATCAGGCGAAGGATGGCGGGGTCATTGGCTATCAGGCCAAGGTGTTTGTCGCAGCGCTTCGCACTATGGCCGGCATCAGTTTGGATTTTCGGTTCGAGGGTGAATACACGCTGTCAGATGAGGCGGTTACAGGCTCAAAGGGAGGGGCGATAGCGCCGAGGCGGGCGACCGGCGACCGGCGTTGCATCGCATCATATACCGACTCGGACGGGCGATTGTTTGAATTTGAAACACCGAAACTGGATGACATCGGCGTCAAGAATTCGCCGCTCTGGCACAACGATCCCAGACAACAGCTTGCGTATTACGCGGGGCGCGGGTGGACCCGGCGACACCGGCCAGATGTGATCATGGGCGCGTACAGCGATGATGAAGTCGAGGACATGCCGGTGATGAAGGATGTCACACCGAAGAAAAGCGGTTTGATGCAGCACCTCGAACAAATCAACAATGGTCGAGCGGCGCAGGCGAAGGCTGCAAAGTGGTCGCGCGACAACATGGCGGACAACCAGGACACCGGACCGGACCCGGCCGACGAAAACCAAGACGCCGCCGCGGAAGCGTCAGCCAGCAGCGCCTCAGAGGCCCACACAGGCGATAAGCAGGCTCCGACTGACAATACCCCGGAAAAAGACGCTAAGGCACCTACGGAGCGATCTGACGCTTTCAGAGATGGGTTTTCGGCCTTTAGTAACGGCCGCGATATGCGCGATTGCCCGTATGAGGCGCAATCAGACAACAAAATTGAATGGCTGATCGGGTTTCGATCAGGCGTTTATCAATCGGAAAACAAGGAACCCGCCTAGCTGCTAGGCGGGCAG
>JADFHH010000394.1 GCA_022567275.1 Pseudomonadota bacterium
AGGTTGGGTGCGGGTTTGTCGAGGAGCGGGGCGATGGCTTCGGGCGTGACATCGCGCGGGGCGAGCCCGGTACCGCCCGTGGTGAGAACGAGGTCGATTCCCGTTTGAGCCCATGCACGGATGGCTGCCTGGATGCGGTCGATCTCGTCGGGGACGCACTTGGTGCTCTGCACGTCGGCGTTGAATGTTTGTGTGAGGATTTCGACGAGGGCTGGGCCCGAGGTGTCTTGCGCTTCGCCGCGCGAGCAGCGGTCGCTGATGGTGAGGACCGCAGCGGTAAACGGGTGCGATGTGTCGTTTGGTGCGTCAGTCATAGCGTTTGTCCGCGGCTGGCTGGTCGGCGAAAAAGTGCCCGGATCGCCCACCCGTCTTTTCGATGAGGCGGACAAACTCGATCACCATGGTTCGGTCGACAGCTTTGCCCATGTCGATGACGGTCAGGGCGGCGACGGCGGCGGCCGTAAGCGCTTCCATCTCGACGCCGGTCTTCCAGGTGGTTTTGGCGGTGGAGCGGATGGCGACGTGCGATTCATGAAGCGTCAGTTCCACCTCGACCGCTTCGAGTGGTAGGGCATGGCAGAGTGGGATGAGTTCGTCGGTGCGCTTGGCCGCCATGATGCCGGCGATGCGGGCAACGCTGAGCACGTCGCCCTTCTTCGTCGTGTTGTCTCGGATCTGGCGGGCGAGTTCGGGGCTGATGGTGACGCGCGCTTCGGCTATGGCGATGCGGCTCCTTGATCCCATGCCGTTTTTTTCAGTCCTTGAGCTGATAGCCGGTTTTGAAAATCCACCAGATCAGCACCAGGCACAGCGCCAGAAACAAGCCGATCATGGCGAGGCTGACACCCAGGGAAACATCGGCGATCTCATAAAAACTCCAGCGGAACCCGGAGATGAGATAGACCACCGGATTGAACAGCGAGATCTTCTGCCACAGCGGCGGCAACATATCGATCGAGTAAAAGCTGCCCCCCAGAAAGACCAGCGGCGTGATGACCAGCAGCGGGATGATCTGGAGTTTCTCGAAATTGTCGGCCCAGATGCCGATAATGAATCCGAACAGCGAAAAGCTGATGGCGGTCAATATCAAAAAAAACGCCATCCAGAACGGGTGGGCCACCTGAAGCGGCACGAACAGCCCGGCCGTGGCCAGGATGATGGTGCCGAGAATGATCGATTTTGTGGCCGCCGCGCCGACATAGCCCAGCACGATCTCGAAATAGGAAATGGGCGCCGACAAATGTTCATAGATGGTGCCGGTAAAGCGCGGGAAATAAATGCCGAACGAGGCGTTGGCGATGGACTGGGTCAGCACCGAGAGCATGATCAGACCCGGCACGATGAACGCGCCATAGCTCACGCCGTCGATCTCGGCGATGCGCGAGCCGATGGCCGAGCCAAACACCACGAAATAGAGGATGGTGGAAACCACCGGCGCAAAAATGCTCTGCGCCAGGGTGCGCCGCGTGCGCGCCATCTCGTAGCCGTAGATGGCCCGGACCGCGTGCCAGTTCATCGCGATCTCCTGACCAGAGTGACAAAAATTTCCTCCAGCGAACTTTGCGTTGTGTCGATGTCCCTGAAGGCGATACCGGCCTTGCTCACATCGTTCAGCAGCGCGGTAATCCCGGTGCGCTGGGCCTGGGTGTCATAGGTATAGATCAGTTGCTCGCCGCCCGGCGCCAGCTTCAGCTTGTACCGTTTGAGCGCGGCGGGAATTTTCCTCAGCTTGTTTTGCAATTCCAGCGTCAGCCGCTTGGTTCCGAGTTTGCGCATCAACTCGCTCTTCTCTTCGACCAGGATGATTTCGCCCTTGTCGATGATGCCGATGCGGTCGGCCATCTGTTCGGCTTCATTGATATAATGGGTGGTCAGGATGATGGTGACGCCGGTCGCGCGCAGCTCGCGCACCACCTGCCACATATCCTGGCGCAACTCCACATCGACCCCGGCGGTCGGCTCATCGAGAAACAGGATGCGCGGCTCGTGGGACAGCGCCTTGGCGATCAGCACCCGCCGTTTCATGCCGCCCGACAGGTTTTTTATCATCTCGTCGCGTTTGTCCCACAGGGACAGCTCTTTGAGGACTTTTTCGATATGGGCGGGGTTTTTGGCCTTGCCGAACAACCCGCGGGAGAAGCTCACCGTATTCCACACCGTCTCGAATAACTCCGTGGTCAGCTCCTGGGGCACCAGCCCGATGAGCGCGCGCGCGGCGCGATAGTCCTTGATGATATCGTGGCCGTTGACGGTGATGGTTCCTGCGCCTGGATTGACGATGCCGCAAATGATGCTGATGAGCGTCGTCTTGCCGGCGCCGTTGGGGCCGAGCAGGCCAAAAATTTCGCCTTCGCGGATATCGAGATTGATATTTTTCAACGCCTGGAACCCGCCCGCATAGGTTTTTGAAAGATTGGCAATCGAGATGATCGGGGGCATCGGGGCTGGTCTCATTGAGCAGGGATGAGGGGGTGTAACACGGATACAAATGGTTCGTCGATTGAGATGGCGCTGCCAACTCGAACAAAAGCGTCCCGCCGCCTGCGCGCGGGGTTTGACCAGATTCTCCGCCCTTGACCGGGCAAGGGCTGCGGGGCGCCAGGACGCGACCGCTCG
>JADFHH010000026.1 GCA_022567275.1 Pseudomonadota bacterium
CACCATTTCGTACTCGCGCCTACGTAGAAGTCGTCGAACCATTGAAGCCTCCAGTTTCTTCGGAAAGACTCGGTATGGTTCGGGGCTTATCGTTGCTTGGCGTTGCGCGGAAGCGTGAATAAATGATGGTGATTATTTAACGCGCTTTTTCCAGACGCGCACCAAATAGTCGGCGGGGTCTTTCAGGTCGTCGCTGTCGATCAATTGTGGTGCCATTTCCTGCAGCGCGATACGCGCCGCCGTTGTCGGCCTTTTGCCGCTGCCGACAAGCTCACTCATCCGCTGAATCAAGACGACATTACTCGCAACCGGGCCACCCTTGGGTCTACCGCGATGCGCCAGAGGATTCGGGAGATAACGCCAATGAGCAGCCGCCTGGGCTGGTGTCATGTCGCCGATGTGTTGCCAAGCCTCTTTCTTCTTTTTGTCTGGCGAATCCTGCGATGCTCTATAACGGTCAACGATGTCTTGCACTTGGCGCATATCCTTCCCCCGTAGCCCTCTCGACATTTCAGCGCCGAACCGGGCAAGCACCTCGCTGAGCCGGGCGAATCCCTCGCCGAGCCGGGCAGAGATTGGGAAAATGTCCTTGCTCATTTCGTGCTCCGTATCGGGATGACCTTTCCGGGCTTCGCGGGGGCGGAGCAATATGCGCCCCAATCGCGCATGAGCCTTTTGCGTTTTTCAAACAGGTCACCACGCCTGTATGCCGCCTCGGTTTTATCTTTCACGACATGCGCAAGCGCCATCTCAGAGACTTCGTTTGGATAGGCTGTACACTCGGCCGCCCAGTCTCTGAACGTGCTTCGGAAACCGTGTGCCGTCAGATCGCCGCGATCCATTCGTCGTAATGTTGCCAGAAGCGCCATGTTTGAAAGCCCGGCCCCGGCCCTTGCGCCGGGGAACACCATGTCACTCTCGCGCGGCATTTCGCCCAGCATCTCCAGCGTTCTTTGACTGAGCGGGACGCGATGCTCGCGCCCGCCCTTCATCCGGTCGGCGGGGATTGTCCAAACGTCGCTGTCGATCTCATCCCATGTTGTGCCGATAACCTCACCGGTTCGCGTGGCAGTCAGAATCGCAAACTCAAGCGCCCGCGCGCCCATGCCTAAACGCTCACGCAGGTCTTCCATGAATGTTGGAATCTCGGAGTAGGGCAGTGCGGCGTGGTGTTTGACTTTCCGCACTTTGCTTCGCGCCGGTAGCAACTGGTCGAGATGCCCTCGCCACGCTGCCGGGTTTTCCCCCTTGCGGTAGCCGCGCGCTTTAGCCCAGTTCAGAATGACCTCGATGCGTCCGCGTAGCCGGGAAGCGGTTTCTGGCTTGGCTGTCCAGATCGGTTCCAACACGGCCATAACGAGCGCCGTGTCTATCCCGGCAACCGGCAAGTTTCCGAATTTCGTGTGGGCGTATGTCGCGAGTGTGCTTCGCCATTGCTGGCGGTGCTTCGCGTTCTTCCATGTGGCCTCGTGTGCCGCCATGTAGGCTTCGGCACATTGCCTGAACGTCATCGCCCGCGCATCGGCCAACTGCGCTTCCGTTCTTGCCGCTCGTCTTTCATCAAGAGGGTCTCGGTCGTCCAGCAGCACCTTGCGGCAGTCAGCCGCCTTGGCCCGCGCGTCCGCCAAGGAAACATCCCTGAGCGGACCAAGGCCCATATGCCGCGCCTTGCCATTTCGCATGTAACGAAATAACCATGAACGCGAGCCGGACGGCTTCACTTGCAGCCATAAACCATTCCCGTCAGCGTAGCGCCCCGGTTCTTTCGTCTTGGCGACCCGCGTCGCTGTCATCCTGTTTGATGTATGCAAAGTGCCCGCCTAACCCTTCGGCCTACAAGTTGGCCTACAAGTCGTTCCCGTATTGTACCGGAACATATCGGAAAAGCTCAGAACACGCAAGGCATGAAAATGCCTTTAATTCTGCGTATTATTGGACGATTTCGGAACGTATAGGACTATATTCTGGCGGAGAGAGAGGGATTCGAACCCTCGAGACAGTTGCCCGCCTACACGCTTTCCAAGCGTGCGCCATCGACCACTCGGCCACCTCTCCTAACCATATGCGCTCCGGCGTGAATTCCGGGTGCAGCGGAATTGTGCAGTCGATCCCTTGTCATGTGGAATCCGCTCTGGATAATGCCTGGCCCCGTTGCCGTCCGGATTATACCATGCCCTGAGAGGGCGCAAGCATCCGCGACACCCCTAAAATCGTAGTAAAATTGAACAAGCGGGCTAAATACCTATTTATTGCATTAGGCGTATCGTTCAACCAATCGAGTGACGGTTTTTTGTCAGGCTGGAGAATAAACAGATGATGATATTGCGTATCCTGGGGGTCTGGTCGCTTGTCCTCGCCATGGTCGTGCTGACCATCGATGGAACCAAAAACCTCGCCTCCGGCGATGCACAATGGGTCACGACGCCGCTTGGCGAGCATTGGTTCAAACTCGATGCCCCCAGCCTGAACCTGTCGCAGGCGGTCATCGAGCGCTATGTGCACCCGTTTCTCTGGGAGCCGGTCATTGTGTCAATGTTGCAAGTGCCGACATGGATATTTTTCGGCCTGCTTGGCCTGGTGCTCCACCGGATCGGGCGCAAGCGCCGCCGTATAGACGCCTTCGATTAGCATGATCGAGGCCACAGGAGGGCGTATCCATGTTTTTCCGCAAATCCGCTGAAATGCCGGGCGCGGGGAACGCGTTGCCGGGACGCGCTGAAGCGCTCGCCACGGCGAAGACGCATTTTGTCACCGGCCAGCCGCTGAAAGGCCCCTATCCCGAGGGCACGGCAAGCGCGATGTTCGGCCTGGGATGTTTCTGGGGCGCGGAGAAACTGTTCTGGCAACTGTCCGGCGTTCACATCACGGCGGCGGGTTATGCGGCCGGCATCACCCCCAACCCGACCTATGAGGAGGTCTGCTCAGGGCAAACCGGCCATAATGAGGTGGTGCTCGTGGCGTTCGACCCGGCGGCCATCCGCTACAGGGAGCTGCTAACGACCTTCTGGGAGGGGCACGATCCAACCCAGGGCATGCGCCAGGGAAACGATACCGGCACCCAGTATCGCTCCGGCATCTATGTCTATGACCAGGCGCAGCGCGCGGCCGCGGAAGAGTCGAAGCGCGCCTATGAAGCGGCGCTCAAGACGCGCGGCTACGGCCCCGTCACCAGCGAAATTCTCGATGCGCCAAAATTCTATTTCGCTGAAGACTATCA
This sequence comes from Pseudomonadota bacterium, assembly GCA_022567275.1. Taxonomy (GTDB): domain Bacteria; phylum Pseudomonadota; class Alphaproteobacteria; order Rhizobiales; family Methyloligellaceae; genus UBA2767. Next base: position 3,218 of record JADFHH010000026.1, read on the forward strand.
CCAGCAATATCTGGCGAAAAACCCGGCCGGCTATTGCGGGCTGGGCGGCACCGGCGTGAGTTGCCAGATCGGTACGGGCGTTAAATAACGGGTTTTCGTTACACCAGGTCGATGGCGTAGCGTTTCAAATCCTCCAGCGACGCCACCTCCAGCGTCGCCACATGGGTGGCGCGCAATATGACGCGCGGCGCCATGCCCGCGTCCAGCGCTTCGCGCCAGCGTTGCGCGCACAAACACCAGCGGTCGCCAGGCTTGAGGCCGGGAAACCCGAATTCCGGCAGCGGCGTCGACAAATCATTGCCGCGCAATTTTGAGAAGGCGAGAAATTCTTCGCTCACCTCGATGCACACCGTATGCAGCCCCGGATCGTCCTCGCCCGTATGACAGCAGCCGGTGCGATAGAAACCGGTCATCGGCCGGTTCGAGCATATATCGATCGGCTCGCCAAAGACGTTGCGTTGTTCGTCGGGCTGTTGCTGCAAACTCATCCGGGGTCACAACTCACATATGGTATTTGTAAGCCTTTGTAACGCACTCACGGGCAAAATCAACCTTGCGTACGCGTTTGGACGGGAGGGCGCCCCGCCGGGCAAACGGCAGGGCCTCCATTGCAGAGCATGAATGGGCCGGGGCCTGGATCATGGGTTCATGGCCTATGCCCGCGCGGACAAATTGGCCGTATGAATAAATTTTTTTCACATTTTATCCACTTTGCTCTTCTTTTCTGGGGATAGTCGTGGCACAATCCAATTAATCAGTGGAAAAGCCCGGCGCATCAAAAGCGGGCGCTTGCCTGACTTTTTGCTGATGGTGTAGCCTTACAGTTGCCAGCCACGAAGTGTCTTAAACTTCACGTATCGGCCGGCAGTGACCTCACGTTAAGAGTTGTTGTTCTAGCGGAGCCGCGTTCACGGCAACGAAGGGAGTCCGAGTCGTTAGAAGCATGCAACCGCATATGGAGGAGGCAAGATTCCATGGCGTGGACCGATGATCGTATAGAGCTACTGACAAAACTTTGGGCAGAAGGACTGAGCGCCAGCCAGATTGCCGGCCGGCTGGGCGGCGTGACGAGGAATGCCGTCATTGGCAAGGTCCACCGGCTGGGGCTTTCCGGCCGCACGACCACATCGCGGGCCAAGACGCCGCGCACGCGCCGCAGGCCCGCGCAACCGCGTAACAGCGCCGCCAGACCGCAGTTGCGCAGCCATGGCAATACGGCGCTGAAACCGGCCTATGATGCCGATACGGAAGAGGAAGTCGTCGTCCTGCCCGCTGCTGTCCCGGAATTGCTCATCCCGCGGCACGAGCGCGCGAGCATCCACACCCTCAATGAGAGCAAATGCCGGTGGCCGATTGGCGATCCCGGCGATGAGGAGTTTCATTTCTGCGGGCGCCATTCCGGCACGCAGACACCCTACTGCGAATATCACTCCGCTATCGCCTATCAACCAGCACAGTCGCGCCGCAGGGGCGCACGCCCGGCGACACGTTAGGCCGTTTCCGTTTTTCACGGAAACGTGTCAAGGCCGCGCCCGCGCAGGCCCGAACGAAGTGAAAAATAGCCGCGAGCGAGAAAAAACAAGAGCGATTCCGTCAAAGACGGAATTGCTCTAATGCGCCCGATCGATGCAAAAGGCCACCGTGTCCAGCAGTGCGGCTTTATAATTGGTGTCGGGAAAGATCGCCAGCGCATCATGGGCGATGGCGCCATAGTGGCGGGCGCGTTCCACCGTAGCGTCGAATGCACCATGCTTGGTAACAAGCGAGATCGCCTGTTCCAGATCGCCGTCGTGAATATCGCCATCGCGGAGCACACGGCGCCAGAAAATCCGCTCCTCATCGCTGCCGCGCCGGTATGACAGGACTACGGGCAGGGTGATTTTTCCCGCGCGGAAATCATCGCCGACGGTTTTCCCCAACTGCTCCTGATCGCCGGAATAATCGAGCACGTCATCGAGAAGCTGGAAGGCAATGCCGAGATTCCTGCCATAGGAGCGCAGCGCCGATTTTTCCGCCTTGGAACGCCCGGCCAATACCGCGCCGACCTCCGCCGCCGCCGAAAACAGCGCGGCGGTCTTGGCATTGATGACCGCCAGATATTCGTCTTCCGTGGTTTCGGTATTTTTTGCCGCGGTGAGTTGCATGACTTCGCCCTCCGCAATCACCGCCGCCGCGTTCGATAGAATGCGCAGGGCCTCCAAAGAGCCAACAGCGACCATTATCTTGAAGGCCTGGCCGAGAAGAAAATCTCCAACCAGCACGCTCGCCTCATTGCCCCACAGGATGCGCGCGGACTTCCTGCCGCGCCGCAGATCGCTCTCATCGACCACATCGTCATGCAGCAGGGTGGCGGTATGCATGAACTCGACGCTGGCCGCCAGCTGCACATGGTCAGAGCCGATATAGCCGCACATCCGCGCGCTGGCGATGGTGAGCATGGGGCGCAGCCGCTTGCCGCCGGAATCAATCAGATGCAGGGCCAATTCGGGGATCAACTTCACATCGGAGCGGGAATTGTCAATGATGATGCGGTTGACCCCCGCCATATCATTGTCGACGAGATCGAACAAAAGCCGCAGACTGGCTTTGGGTTCTCTCGCGCCCGCAAGCTGTATGACTACGCCCAAGTTTAGCTCTCCCTTGGTTCTTCACGCTGACCACAGTATATTCGATCAGCATGGCTGGCGGTCAAGATGATAAAGTTGCGTCGCTTTCGCACCGTGTCTGGAGGACTGTCACTTGAAAGAACTGTTTCGCAGCAATGACGCGGTCCTGCTTTCTTTTGTTCAGGCGATTTTGTCCGACGCCGGCGTCACACATCAAGTCGCCGATGGATATATGAGTATCATGGAAGGCTCGCTCGGAGTCCTCCCGCAGCGCGTGCTGGTGATGGACGATGAGTGGGCGCAGGCGCGCCGCATTCTCAGGGAGGCCGATCTTGACCATATCCTCGGCGAAGAATAACGCCACGCCAGAGACCACGCAAGACGCTTTTCTCGATGGCCGGCTCACCATAGTTCAACCCTCGTCTGGCCCGCGCGCAGCGATAGACGCGCTGTTTCTGGCCGCCGCCGTTCCGGCTGAATCCGGCAGGGGGCACTCCGTCCTGGAAGCGGGCACGGGCACTGGCGTGGCCTCTCTCGCTATTTGCGCACGGGTCAAGGACGCGGCGGTCACCGGCGTGGAGATACAAGGGGAGCTGGCGGCGCTGGCCCGGGAGAATGCCGCTCTGAACGGTTTTGCGGATCGCTGCCGCATCGTCGAGGCGGATGTCACGGGCGGGGCGAATGAGATTGAGCGCGCCGGACTGGTGCGTGAAAGTTACGATCACGTGGCCGCCAATCCCCCCTTCTACACTCCCGGCCGGCACCGGTTATCCGCTGACCCGCTAACGGCCAGGGCCTATAGCGCGGAGCCGGGAGATTTGCGGAAATGGGTCAGGTTTCTCACCACCATGGCGGCGCCGCGCGCGAGCGTGACGATGATCCACCGGGCCGAATGTCTCGGCCAAATCCTTGAACTTATGGCAGGGCGTTTTGGAGCGTTGGCGGTCTATCCGCTGTACCCGCGCGTTGGCGCGCCCGCAAAGCGCATTCTGGTGCAAGGCATCAAGGGCAGCCGCGCGCCCCTGCAGTTGCTGCCGGGCATGGTGTTGCACGAAACGAACGGCGATTACACGCAAGCCGCTAATGAGGTATTGCGCGCGATGGCGGGACTTACGCTTTGCCAATAAACTAAAAAAGATGGAAGACCGCCGCATCTCAGGGGGCGTAAGCGGCGGTCTTCCGGCAGCCCGAGCCTTAGAAGACTCTAGCGGCACACGCGATAACGGCGATGGTCTATCCTGGTGGCCCAGCGGTAGGTGTAAGCGTTCCAATAGCGAACCTTCATCCTCTTCACTTTCCAGCGGCAGTGTGGCCTGTAGCCATGACCGCGGCCGTACCAGCTCCAACCGCCATAATGGCGGCCCGGCCTGTAGCCATGTCCGTACCCGCGCGGGCCGCCATAATAGCCGCCTGATCCGGCGCCATAGCCATGACCGGAGCTGCCGATGGTGATTGTAAATCCCGCATCCGCGTCCGCCGGAGCGGCGATCATGCCGGTGGCGAGGGTGACGGCTGCTGCCGCGGCGAGAAGTGTAGTTCTGATCATGAGAACCTCCTGGAGCGATATGTTTCTGCTTGCGTTTTTTGCTTTCGTGCGTCGCGTTTTGCGGTTGCACTGATGGTTTCGTTCTAACGCAGCGCGTCTGAACCGATGGTGAGTGAGGCGTTCATCTCCCGTTCAGTTTTGCTGTAGAAATAAAAACTTCAATGAAATCAATTCCATGCATTGATTTTCTTTTTCCGCAGAGGGAAGATATTTGTGCTTCCATGCCGCTTCGCACTTCCTCCACCCCTGATTCTCGCGTAAGATGGTGCTCGTGAAACTTCCCTTTGCCAGATTGTTTTCAAAATCGCGCCCCGTGGTTCCCGTGCTGCGCTTTGCCGGGCCTATTGGCGCGGTAACGCCATTGCGTCCGGGCCTGAACCTGACGGCCATGGCAGGCGTCATTCACCGCGCCTTCGCCATGAAGGGCGCCAAGGCGGTGGCCATTCAGATCAATTCGCCCGGCGGCTCGGCGGTCCAGTCGATGCTGATATACAAACGCATCCGCGATCTGGCCGACGAGAAGGGCTTGCCGGTCTATGTGTTCGCCGAAGACGTGGCGGCGTCGGGCGGTTATCTGATCGCGCTGGCCGGCGATGAAATCTATGTGGACGCAAGCTCCATCATTGGCTCGATCGGCGTTGTCGCCACCGGATTTGGCTTCGACAAGGCGATCAAGCGGCTTGGCATTCAACGCCGGGTTTACACCGCGGGGGACCAGAAAGTGTTGCTCGATCCATTCCAGCCCGAGAAACCGGACGAAGTCGAGCGGCTGAAGGAACTCCAGGCCGATGTGCATGAGACTTTCGTGGATCTGGTGAAGCAGCGGCGCGGGAGACGGATCAAAAAGGCCGGCGACAAATTGTTTACCGGGGAATTCTGGTCCGGGAAAAAGGCGGTGGAACTTGGGCTTGTGGACGGCATTTCCGATATGCGCTCGAAAATGCGCGAACTGGTGGGCAAGAAGGTGAGGCTCAAACCCGTGACGCCGAAACGCAGCCTGTTCAGCCGGCGGCTGCGCGGCGTGTTCTCTTCGCTGCCCGACGATATGGCCGATGGCGGCATGGCGGCCCCGAGTTTCGCCGATGATCTGATCTCGGCGGTGGAAGCGCGCGCGCTGTGGTCGCGCTTTGGCCTTTAGGGTAAAACCCGCAAAGAAAATGTTGCGCGGTGCGGGGCTGCGCGCGTAACAAGTGCTCAACCGTTAGCGATTCCCGGACAGAGTTTATGGCCAAGGCGGAAACGGCCCGGTTGCGGCCGGACAAATCCTTTCAGGACCTGATATTGGCGTTGCAGCATTATTGGGCCGCCCATGGCTGCGTCCTGCTCCAGCCCTATGACATGGAAGTGGGCGCGGGCACGTTTCATCCCGCCACCGCATTGCGCGCGCTCGGGCCCAAACCCTGGAACGCGGCCTATGTGCAGCCCTCGCGCCGCCCCTCCGACGGGCGCTATGGCGAAAACCCGAACCGGTTGCAGCACTATTACCAGTATCAGGTGATCCTCAAACCAAGCCCGCCCGATATTCAGGAACTTTATCTCAACTCGCTCACCGCCATCGGCATCGACCCGAATAATCACGACATTCGCTTCGTCGAGGACGATTGGGAAAGCCCGACGCTCGGCGCATGGGGGCTGGGATGGGAGGTGTGGTGCGACGGCATGGAGGTCTCGCAATTCACCTATTTCCAGCAGGTGGGGGGGTTCGATTGCGATCCGGTCTCGGGCGAGCTGACTTACGGCCTTGAACGCCTCGCCATGTATTGCCAGGGGGTGGATAACGTTTTTGACCTCAACTTCAATGGCGCCGAAGGCGACAAACGCGTGAGTTATGGCGATGTGTTCCTGCAGGCCGAGCAGGAATATTCCCGGCACAATTTCGAATATGCCGATACCGGCCGGCTGCTGGCGCATTTCCGCGACGCGGAAGCCGAATGCAAGGCGCTGCTGGAAGCGGGGAGCCGGGGTGAGGGCAATACCCACGAGTGCGTGCTGCCGGCCTATGACCAGTGCATCAAGGCGAGCCACATTTTCAATCTGCTGGATGCGCGCGGCGTCATCTCCGTCACCGAGCGCCAGGCCTATATTTTGCGCGTGCGTGATCTCAGCAAAGCCTGCTGCACGGCATGGCTGCAAACCCAAGCTGGCGGGGCGGCATGAGCGAGCTTCTGCTTGAATTGTTTAGCGAAGAAATCCCCGCCGGTATGCAGGCGCGCGGTGCGTCAGATTTGCAGCGGCTCGTTTGCGATGGACTGAAAGCGGCCGGGATTGAGTTCGGGGAAGTAAAAAATTTCGCCGGGCCGCGCCGTCTCACCCTGGCGATCGAGGGATTGCCGGACAAATCCCCCGATATCTCCGAGCAGCGCAAGGGACCGCGCGTGGGATCGCCTGACAAGGCCATCGAAGGGTTTTTGCGCTCGGCTGGCCTGAGTTCAGTGGATGAGGCGGAAATCGTCGCGGACGAAAAGAAGGGCGACTTCTATGTCGCGCGCATCGAAAAGCCGGGCAGGGCGACTGCGGATATTATCGCAAAAATTGTACCGGCTGTCATACGACAGTTCCCCTGGCCGAAATCGCAACGCTGGGGGGCCGGCAAACTCAGATGGGTGCGCCCGCTGCATTCCATCCTGTGCGTGCTCGGCGGAAAAACGGTTGCCTTCGAAATCGAGGGGATAACCAGCGGCAATTTTACGCGCGGCCACCGTTTTATGGGACCGGAGGTTTTTGCGGTCGAAGATTTCGCCGATTACGAGAAGCAACTGCGCCAAGCTCATGTGATCCTGGAGGCGGGCGAACGCCAAAAAATCATTCTCAAGGGCGCGCGCGCGGCGGCGAAAAAGGAAAATCTCGAACTGGTCGAGGACGAC
>JADFHH010000395.1 GCA_022567275.1 Pseudomonadota bacterium
ATCTCTCATGCCGCGTCTCCTCGCTCCCGGAAAAGCCAGCCCATAACGTCGCGTTCGTAGACTAAGCGCATGGCCTGGTGCGGCGTCAGCAGATGATTACGCAATGCGGTGCCGATCAGGTCCAGCTCGTTCCGGAGCACATCAAGCTCAGCGCGCGAGATGCGGAAATGGGCAAGCAGCGTGGTCCGCATTTTATCTTGCAGGTCGTCTGATGTGGAAATCTCCGCCACGGCACTCACGCGACACCGCCTTCCGGTAAAGCCGGGGCCGGTGTTGCCAAAGGCGGCGGTGCGGTGTAAAAAGGGGGTTCTACTTTATATCCAAATGCCTTTGAACCGCCGCGCCCGTTCCCCCGGTGCGCGGCGTTTCTTTGTCTACCAGGTGGATAATGCCTGCCCGGTTCGGTGGTTTGCCTTCGGCGGTTAGCCACACATCGAAAAACACTATGGAATTCAATGGGACGGTTCCGGGGGGTTAGCCACGGTAACTTGTTGATTTCGTTGAAATAAGTTTGAACAGCATCCAATGGCAGTTATCCCCCTGACAACAGCCGCAAATCGGTGAGCCAGATTCCGGCAGCTAATGCCAATAGCGGACATTCAGCTCATTCACTGGTTTCAGCCCAGAGGGCAGGTTCGCATCCGCACCCCTCAACCAGCTCTTTGCGGTAGCGGAACGCATTGTCCAGATCCACATAGCGGTTGCCGCGCAAATCGACTGCATTTGATAGTTTCTGGCCCGGATTTCGATGGACGAACAGCCGCGCCTCTCCGCCGCTGCAATGCTGGAGGCAAGCAATGCTGTCGGTGTTGAATTTCGCGCGTGTGACCTTGAAGCTAATTGGGAAGTAATAGCCATCACAAGTACGCACGCAGAGTGTGCGGTAGGTGCCACCGCCGGCACGAAACTGGCGCTCCTGCTTTTTCGGTTTCGGTACGATCTGCGTTGACCATTGCACTAGGCCCTGCGTTTGAGCTGGAACAGCGGTCAGCAAAACGGTTCCTGCCAGCAAGGTCATCGCGCTTGCCGCCAAAAGAAGTTGCTTATGCATTGTTGTTCCCTTCCCCTCAAGGCTCGCAGGCATCGCAGGCAGTCAAGCTGTTCGCCCGCTATAATGCAAGGACATGACCGTTTCAGTTAGGTCCGCTTTGGGTCAACTTCAGCCGAAAACACGGTGACCAATTTCCGGCTGCTTTACCCCCAACAGCACTCAATCGCCTGGCTCAAATTCCCATTCGCTGGCCTCCGGGGCCTCAATTTCTTCTTTTCCTTCAGCCACCCCCTTTTGAAACGCTACACCGCTACAATCGTTGTTTTTCAATGGGTTAGGACCATTCTGAAACGCTACATTTGTCTGCTGTGTAGCGCTTTGGTTTGCCTCTAAGTCGTTGATTTCATTCATTTGTAGCGTTGTAGCGCTTTGAACGGGGGTGGCTGGAGAAGAATTATCTAATTCCTGCTCGTGAGCGGCCTCGCAGTATCTTCTCACGGCCTCTGATAGCGGCGTGCGTTCGTATCCCTTCTTTACAGTTCCCAGCCGGACATTTTTAGATTTGATGCCGTAGTTGGTGAGTTCCTTCGATACCCAATTTTGGGTGATTTCCCTCCCCCGGTTGCACTCACCCCAAGGACGCCCCTCAAGCGCAATCAAGCCCTTGACTAAATCCGCGCTATGGATTTTGCCGTCGATACCATCCGCGTCCATGACCTTGAGCGCGTCATGCAGCAATTGCGTGCCAAGTTCTGGGTCTGCGCCTTTCGCTTCGGCGCAAAGGTGGATTGCAGCCTCGCGCGCTTTGACTGGCCACTCTCCGCCGATAGCATCGGCAATGGCGAGAAGTGGCCGCCAGTTGTCAGCAGGGCGTGCCGTTATGCCCGGCGGCATGCTGGGGTCCGCGCTGCGCAGGGCAACCTCGTGGTCAGCAATGAACCTCATCGCCTTGGCATTGAGCGGACTGAACTCGGCAGGCGTCCTGTCTTCACGCCACGGCACAATCGGGTCCGTGGGCAATGCCTTCCACATCCTTATCTCGATGCTGCGGCTTCGCAGCGTGTCCGGCAGTCCCTTGATCGCGGCAATTGCCTTCGGTGCCCAGGTTGAATACTCGCGCACCTCATACGTGTTTGCGTCGCAGCGCGGCACCGTGGCACCGCGTCTCTTGTGCCCGCTGTTCAGGATACCGATGAGGCCGGCGCGGTCGCCAACATAAGTGTCCCCCTCATCCAGCAGTAACGTCGGATAGGACGCCTCGATAATGCGAAACACCGTCGCCTCTGGCATATTGATCAGAATTTTTGAGCGAGGCGTGAGACAAGAAATGCAATCCATTGCCGTACTCTTGCCGCACTCTTTTTGCGGACTTGTTATTCCCAGGACTGGCGAGATATTAAAAAAGTCGTGGGCGTGGGCGTGCAGGCTCCACAGGGCGCAGGCGACCACCTGATGGTCGCCCATAGCGCAGTATCGTTTTATCTCTTGCGCCATTGCATTCGCGAGCGCGGGACCATCTACAGGTTCTGACCATGGGTCCGGGTCTTCAAAGGCGACCTTGCGGCCGGCTCCCGTGATGGCGCCAGCGTCACCCCGCGCCGCC
>JADFHH010000027.1 GCA_022567275.1 Pseudomonadota bacterium
TGTATTCGCTCGTCGGGCAAACTCGCCCACTGTTTTGTGGTCATAAGATAGTCCAGAATCCCACTCAGTGCCCTCTGGCTCAATGCGGTAATGGGGTGACACACCGCTGCCGGTTATGCCGAGCCGAACTTGCACAGGTTCATCTGTATCTCGACGCAAACGAACCAGATTGCCGAACACTTCCCTTACATATTTATCCCGATCGCCAAGAGTATTTAGTCTCTCCGCAACATCCAGAATCGTTGTGGCTTGGTCCAAGGATCGACCTGCCATGCAATCATCTCCTATGCCTTCCGCTAAGCATATAGGAACTCCGCACCGGATTTAAGATACGTCAAGAGGGGCAGAATTTCAAACTGACCCACTACTCGCAGTCCGGCAATGGCCCGATCTCCAGCGAACTCAATTCACCCTTGATGACGAAATCGCCATAATCTATCTGAAGCTCTCGACTTATTCCGTTGTTATACAAGCGAAAACTTAGCTGGTAGGCGGGCAGTTCCTCAATTTTGTCCGCGCTATCGAAATAGCTGATCGATACGCGCCAGGAGTCAAGCTTATCGAGCATCTTATCATTCGCCACCCGCTTGGCGGGACGCTTTACGCCGGGGGCCAATCGCTTGCCGATGAACGTGGTTGTCGAATAGACCTTGTCACCCTTGCTTGAACCGTCAAAGACACGCGCCTGAAGGAGCTTGTTCCCCATCCGCGCCGCAGCGAGAATTGCCATTGAGTGCTGGGTGGGAAACAGAACGGGCCCCTCGACTTTCACGATTTTCTCCTGTGGAACGCTGATGCGCACATCCACATGGCCATCGCTATCGGAACGTCTGGCATCGCCGCTGGTGGATTCTTCCAAAGACCGTCCGAGATAATGACTGTTGTTGAAACGATAGAGTTTGCCGGCCCCGTGCTCCCAGGTGGATGAGCGCAAATCCGAGATGCTGGAACGTCCGGTCTGTGCCTGCACGCGGGTCACCATCCGCATATTCATGGTGTATCCGTCGCAGCCGGACCCGGCAAAATCAAACACCATGCGGCCCTGGACAGAGGAAATGCCCGCCGCCGGCCTGGTGTCGTCGAGAGACATTTCATAAACGGCGCGATGCGGCGCCAGCTTCGCGGCGCCGATCGGGGCAAACACATTGGCTGGAGCAATCGCAAGCCCGATGCCGAAAGCTGCGAGATATTTCGCGCCGGATTTCCACTGTGCGTATGTCATCTGTGACGTGCTGTGTTTCTCTGCCTGGAGCAGAATCACCATCGCCCAAATTTCGTAAACATAGATGAATAATACGGCCAATAGATAGGCCGGCACAACGCCCTTGCACAAGGCACAAAAAAGCTCAATGACTAGGTCATGCAGTCAAAGATTGTAACAGGGAACGCAAATCCATGTCTGGAAACATTGAGAACCGGCTTAACGAAATGGGCATCACGTTGCCATCGGCGGCCGCCCCGGCGGCGAATTATGTCCCGTTTCACATTTTTAATCAGCAATTGTTCATCTCCGGTCAACTGCCAATGATCGCCGGAGGGCCTGATTTCAAAGGCAAGGTCGGCGCGGACATGGATATCGCGATGGCACAGCAGGCAGCCAGGGCTTGCGCCATTAACATCCTGGCGCAAGCCAAGGCCGCGCTTGGTGAACTGGACCGTATTCAGCAGTGTCTTCACCTTGGCGCATTTGTGAATGCGGCGCCCGATTTCACCGATCATCCTGAAGTCGTCAACGGCGCATCGGATTTTCTGGTGGAAGTTCTCGGCGACAAGGGGCGCCATACCCGTTTCGCCGTTGGCGCGGGCAGCCTGCCGCGTGGTGTCGCGGTTGAAATCGCTTCGCTTTTCGCCATTGAATAAGCTCGAGGATCGCACGCCGTGGCCAAACTTAACTGGCTGATGCGGCCGATCGCGCACCGCGGCCTGCATGACGCCGCCAGGGGCATCGTTGAAAATACGGCGTCAGCCATTCAGGCTGCCATTGACGCTGGCTACGCCATCGAAATCGATGTGCAGGAGGCGGGCGATGGCGCGGCAATGGTTTTCCATGATAGTACGCTGGACCGGTTGACGCAGGCGAGCGGCCCGGTTGGCGCTTACAGCTCAAAACAACTCAAACGCGTAAAATTCAAGGGTGTCCCGGACCGGTTTCAAACGCTGCCGGAGGTGTTCGAGCAGGTCGCGGGCCAGGTGCCGGTGATAGTCGAAATCAAGAGCGATTGGCGCGCGCGCGGGCGGTTTGAGGCGCAACTGGCGCAACACTTCAACAGCTATGACGGACACGCTGCGGTCATGTCATTCGATCCGAACGCCATTGCCGCATTCGCCAGCCACGCACCCGGCATTGCCCGCGGGCTGATAGCAGATCCTTTCCGCAACCTGCAATATTGGGGGCACCTGTCTGCCTGGCAACGATTTTACATGCGCCATCTGTTCACCACCCCCATCGCCAGACCGCATTTCGTGGCCTATGATATTGCAGGGTTGCCATCGCTCGCCCCGGCCATCTGGCGGCTGCTGACAAACCGGACGCTGCTGACATGGACAGTGCGAAGCGACGCCGAGCACGCGCGCGCGCAGCGCTGGGCCGACGCGATGATCTTTGAGGGGTTCAGGCCCTGACGTTAGAGTATGGCCGCAATTGCGTTGAACAATGGGTGATGCAGAACAAATTCTCGTTAAGATTGTGCCGGACATCACCACGCTCGATGCGGCCCAATGGGATGGCTGCGCCAATCCAGATTCTTATGATAAAACATTAGATAACTCATATAATCCATTCATATCATACGCATTTCTTTCCGCGCTTGAAGAGAGTGGCTCTGCCGTTGCCGAGACCGGCTGGGCGCCGCGGCATCTTGTGCTGGAGGATGGATCGGGCGGTATGCTGGCTTGCATGCCCTGCTATCTCAAGGCACACAGCCAGGGCGAATATATCTTCGATCATGGCTGGGCCGACGCATTCGAACGCGCGGGCGGACGCTATTATCCCAAGCTTCTCTCCGGGGTTCCCTTCACCCCGGTCACGGGGCGGCGGCTGCTGGTTCCAAAGGCCGAGGATGCGGATATGCGCGAGCGTTATCTGCTGAATGGGGCCGCCTCGCTACTCGACCGGCATCATCTCTCCTCGCTCCATCTCAACTTTCTGACACGGGATGAGTGGCAACGCGCCGGGAAGATGGGTCTGTTGCTGCGCACCGGCCAGCAATTTCACTGGTGCAATGAGGGCTATGAAAATTTCGATGATTTCACCGCCTCGCTCACCTCGCGCAAGCGCAAGCTTATCAAGCGTGAACGGCGCGAGGCGTGCCGCGATGGCATCACGATCAAACTGCTCACCGGCAGCGATCTCAAGGAATCCCACTGGGACACTTTTTACCATTTCTATACCGATACCGGCGCGCGCAAATGGGGAGCCCCCTATCTCACACGCGACTTTTTCAGCCTTGTCGGCCAGAGCATGGCGGAGCATATCCTGCTGATCCTGTGCGAACGGGGCGGGCGCGCAATCGCCGGCGCGCTGAATTTTATCGGCGGCGACACGCTCTATGGCCGCTATTGGGGCTGCGTGGAAGACCACAGATTTCTGCATTTCGAAGCCTGCTATTACCAGGCCATCGACTATGCGATCGCCCACGGTTTGGCGCGCGTCGAAGCCGGGGCGCAGGGGCCGCACAAGCTGGCCCGCGGTTATCTGCCGCAAACGACCTATAGCGCGCATTTGATCGCCGATTCCTCTCTCAGTTCCGCGGTGGAGGATTTTCTCGCCCGTGAACGCGACTTTGTGGCGATGGAAAACCGCGAACTGGCGCGCATGGCGCCATACCGCAAAGGGAACAAAGGCGGCGGCGCCGAGGATGCTTGACCCTTGCCGCCAGACCTGAGACACACACCGCGCACCCATCCCGGCCAAAGAGAGAGCATCCATGACCTACGACGACAATAATGTGTTCGCCAGAATTCTGCGCGGCGAACTGCCATGTCACAAGGTGTATGAGGACGATGAAACATTCGCCTTCCTGGACATTATGCCACGCGCCGATGGTCATACGCTGGTCATACCCAAGGCGCCCTCGGTGAGCATTTTCGATACGCCCCCGGACACGCTGTGCATCTTGCTGCGCAGCGTGCAAAAACTTGCCCCCGCGGTGCGCGACGCGATGGCAGCGGAGGGTATTTTGATCCAGCAATTCAATGAAGCGGCGGCAGGGCAGATGGTGTTCCACATCCATTTTCACATCGTCCCGCGCTGGAGCGATGTCGCGCTGAAACCGCATACAGGCGAGATGGAAGATTCTGAAGTGCTGGAGGAAAATGCGGGGAAAATCCGCGACGCCATAGCCGGGACTTAAATAAACAGCTTATTTCGCCGGCAGCGGCACTTTGGGAACCGGGCTCGACTCGCTGGAACCGTCCGAACCGGATGATTTGGGCGGTTTTGACCTGGGCTTGCGCTTTACGGTCTTTGGCCCGCCTTGGACAAGCGTTTTGGCCCGGCTCTTTTTCTTCGCGCCCGTCCTGCCCTTCTTGCCGCTGCCGGGCTTGATTTTCGCCGCCGGGCCTTCCAGATACTCGAAGTCCAGGCGCTTGCCCTTGGTCCCGTCCTTGTCCTTGACGATGACGCGCACCACGCCGCCGGATTTGAGTTTGCCAAACAGCAGCTCATCGGCAAGCGGCCGCTTGATATGCTCCTGGATCACGCGCGAGAGCGCACGTGCGCCGAATTTGTCGTCGAACCCCTTGGCCGCCAGCCAGGCATTGGCGTCGCTGGTCAATTCGATGGTCACATTTCGGTCGTGCAACTGCGCCTCGAGTTCAAAAATAAATTTCTCGACCACTTTTGAGATCACCTCCGGCGGGAGGCTGGAGAACGAGATGGTCGCATCCAGCCGGTTGCGGAATTCCGGCGTGAACATGCGGTTGATCGCTTCCACGTCATCGCCTTCGCGCTTGGTGTTGCTGAAGCCGATAGACGCCTTGGCGAGCTCCGCCGCGCCCGCATTGGTGGTCATGATCAGCACCACATTGCGGAAATCGACCTTCTTGCCATTGTTGTCGGTAAGCGTTCCGTGATCCATCACCTGCAGCAGGATATTGAACAGATCGTTGTGCGCTTTCTCGATCTCGTCGAGCAGTAGAACGCAGTGCGGATTTTGATCGACCCCGTCGGTCAGCAACCCGCCCTGGTCGAACCCGACATAACCCGGAGGCGCGCCGATCAGCCGCGACACGGTGTGGCGTTCCATATATTCCGACATGTCGAAGCGCAGCAATTCGACGCCAAGCTGACGCGCAAGTTGGCGCGCGACTTCGGTTTTGCCGACGCCAGTCGGCCCTGAAAACAAATAGCAGCCAATCGGCTTTTCCGGTTCGCGAAGCCCGGCGCGCGCGAGCTTGATGGCCGAGGACAGCGCCGCGATCGCCTGCTCCTGACCGAACACCACACGCTGCAAATCGCGTTCGAGATTTTGCAGCACTTCAAAATCCGACTTGGAGATGGTTTTTGGCGGAATGCGCGCCATGGTCGCCACCGCCGCCTCGATATCCTTCACGCCAATGGTCTTTCTCCGGCGGTGTTTTGGCACCAG
The DNA here is from genome assembly GCA_022567275.1 of Pseudomonadota bacterium. Lineage (GTDB taxonomy): Bacteria > Pseudomonadota > Alphaproteobacteria > Rhizobiales > Methyloligellaceae > UBA2767. The sequence goes on from JADFHH010000027.1 coordinate 5,589, forward strand.
CATTTGTGAAGCGCCGGTTTCATCGATGACGTCGATCGCCTTGTCGGGCAAGCGGCGGTCATGGATGTATCTGGCGGAAAGCTCGACCGCCGATGTGATCGCCTGAGCGGTGTAGCGGATGTTGTGAAACTCTTCGTAATAAGGCTTCAGCCCTTTGAGAATGGCGATGGTGTCCTCGATGCTCGGCTCCTTCAGATCGATTTTCTGGAAGCGGCGGACAAGCGCGCGGTCCTTCTCGAAATGCTGACGGTATTCCTTGTAGGTGGTCGAGCCGATGCAACGCAGCGTGCCATTCTGCAGCGCCGGTTTCAGTAAATTGGAGGCGTCCATGGCGCCGCCGGACGTGGCGCCCGCACCAATCACCGTATGAATTTCATCGATGAACATGATGCCGCCGGGATAGGCCTCGATCTCGCGCACCACGGCCTTGAGCCGCTCCTCGAAATCGCCGCGGTAGCGCGTGCCCGCGAGCAGGGCACCCATATCCAGCTGGAAGATGGTGGAGTTCTCAAGCACCTCTGGCACTTCGCCGCGCACGATGCGCCGCGCCAGGCCTTCGGCCACGGCGGTTTTGCCAACGCCCGGCTCGCCGACAAACAGCGGATTATTCTTCTGCCGGCGGCACAGCACCTGGATGGTGCGGCGAATCTCCGCTTCGCGCCCGATCAACGGGTCGATACGCCCTTCGCGCGCCTTGGCATTGAGATTGACGCAATAAAGTTCCAGCGCGTCGGCGCGGTGTTTCTTGTCATCCGGGCCGTCCATGGTCGCGGCATCGTCGCTCGCCCCGCGCACCTCGCGCGGCTCGGATAGCCCCGCGCGCTTGGCGATGCCATGGCTGATATAATTCACCGCGTCGAAGCGCGTCATATCCTGTTCCTGAAGGAAAAAGGCGGCATGGCTCTCACGCTCGGCGAAAATCGCGATCAGAACATTCGCGCCCGTCACCTCCTCGCGTCCCGATGACTGCACATGCACAACCGCGCGGTGAATAACCCTTTGGAACCCGGCCGTGGGCTGGGCTTCTGAGTGATCGTCCAGGATCAAGCTCTCAAGTTCGTCGTCGATATACCCGATCAGCTTGGAGCGGATTTCGTCGAGATCGACATCGCAGGCGCGCAAAACCGCCGACGCATCGCCGTCATCGAGCAGCGCCAGGAGCAGATGCTCCAGAGTCGCATATTCGTGGCTGCGCTCATTGGCGAATTCCAGCGCCGCGTGCAGCGCATCTTCAAGACTGGACGAAAATGACGTCACCGGGCCAATCTCACTCCTTTTCCATCGTGCATTGCAGGGGATGTTCGTTCTGCCTGGAGAAATTCACCACCTGGGTCACTTTGGTTTCGGCCACTTCAAAGGTATAGACGCCGCACATACCGACACCCTTTTGATGGACATGAAGCATGATACGTGTCGCGTCTTCCTGCGACTTATTGAAAAAGTGCTCCAGAATATAAACCACGAATTCCATCGGCGTATAGTCATCATTCAGCAGCAGCACTTTGTAGAGGCTGGGCTTTTTTGTCTTCGGCCGGGTCTTTGTGACGATATCCGTACCGGCATCGCCGGGGCGCCGTGTTGTATCCTTCTGCGACATCTCGAAAACTCTCTGTTCAATTGAGTCCTGAAATCGACATATCATAGTCTAACGGTTTCTTGCCCCTGTCCGCAAATCATAACCTGTTTGGTATGTAACTCTAATGTGACGGTATGGCGGTATGACAATAAAAAAGACCCGGCCGCCGGGACCGGGTCCTTATATTCGCTCACGCGCAGCTGTAGCGCTCGTGAAATATCAGGCAGCCTTAACGCTTGTTGGCGAAAGCCGTCTCGACCGGCTTGGCGGCATCCTTGGCCAGATTGGTGAACATTTCGCCCAGCTTCGACACCTGCGAGACATAATCTTCAACCGCCTTTGTGGCGTAGGCGGTCTGAACCTCGATGGCCTGCTCAACGGATTTGACTCCGATCAGCTTCTCGAACGCGGCCGTGCCATCCTCGATTGCCTTCTTGGTATACCCGTTCACTTCGCTGGTGATCGCCTGCACGCTATTGTTGACTTGACCAAAATTTTTGACGGCTGTGTCAAAATTAGCCTGCCCGGATTTTTGAAACTCTTCATAATTCTTCATGTTACTCTCCATCGCTTGTCAGCTGACCCGTGGGCGCGTTTCGCTCCGCAAGGCCGTTAATATTGCAACGCACAATTTATATATGCACTGCACAATAATTGTCAATGATTAATATTGCACTGCAACATAAAAAATATTATGGCGGCCGTTTAACTGATTCGTAATAGGCGCCAATCTAGGTTAGAGTTGCCGGGCGCATGCTACTTGGCGGCGTTCGCGGCGGGATCAGGGCCTGCCTGTCAGGAATGTTAAGGGGGATGGGGCGCTCAGGCCCCTTGGGGATATCGTGTCAAGATGGTTGGATTTGCGCCGGTCATTGGCTGTGCGCATTATGAGTGCAGTTGCTGCCTGCCTGCTGACCCTCGCGGCGGGTCAGGTCCAGGCCGCATCGCGCTATGCGGCGATGGTGGTCGATGGCCACACCGGAAAAGTCCTGTATTCGCGTAATGGCGACGCCTTGCGCTATCCCGCCTCACTGACGAAAATCATGACCCTTTATCTCCTGTTCGATTCTATGGCGGCGGGTAAATTCCATACCGGATCGCTGCTTACCGTCTCCCGCAATGCGACCAGACAAGCGCCTTCAAAACTCGGTCTGAAGGTAGGGCAAAAAATCAGGGTGAGCGACGCAATTCGTGTGCTGGTGACGAAGTCGGCCAACGATATCGCCGTAACCGTCGCGGAGAGTATCGCCGGCACAGAGAAGAACTTCGCAAAACTGATGACGGCCAAGGCCCGCAAGATCGGGATGCGCCGGACAAGCTTCAAGAATGCCTCTGGCCTGCCGGACAAGAACCAGCTCACGACGGCGCGCGACATGATCACACTGGCCAATAGTTTAATGTCCGAACACCCTAAAAAATACGCGTATTTCAAGCTGAAATATTTCACATATAAAGGCCGGAGATACCGCAACCATAACAAACTGCTGTTTGACTATAAGGGCACCGACGGCATCAAGACCGGTTACACGCGGGCATCGGGTTTCAACCTGCTGGCCAATGTGCGCCGCGGAAACAAACATCTGATTGCCGTCGTCTTTGGCGGCAAAACGTCGAGGAGCCGTAACGCGACCATGCGGGCGATCCTCAACAAGTCCATGCCAAGAGCCACCGCGCGGGTTACGCACAAACCACTCCCGGTGATAAAAAAACCGGTTCAGATTGCGGCAACGCTCAATGTCCCGGAAGGTGCCAAGGCGATCGCGATTCAACCCGCATACAAGACACCCGTGCCCGATGGCGGCTTTCATATCCAGGTGGGTGCCTATTCGCGGCAGACTGACGCCAAGCAGCGGCTGACCGCCATCCAGCAAATGGCGGGTGAAATTATCACCGGGCATACCCCGCTGACCGTGCCGCTGGTGGAGCCGAATCGCAATCTGTACCGCGCACGATTCGCCGGATTTACACGCCAGGCGGCGGACAGTACATGCTCCCGGCTCAAGCGCCGCGCCATTACCTGTGTGGTCATGTCAGCCGAATAACAAATCCTTGGCCTCGTTGATTTTCGCGGCCAGATAGGTCGAACCGCCCTGGTCGGGGTGCAGTTTCTTCATCAGCTGGCGGTGCGCGCGGACGATATCCGCCTTGCTCGCGCCCGGTTGCAATCCCAATATCTCATAAGCTTCTTCGGTGGACATCGGCCCTTCGGGGCGGCCCCGGGTTTCACTACTGCCCTTTGCCTGCGCACCGGCGGGCTCGCGCCAGTCGGAAAATCTGCGGTCCAGATAAGCTTCCAGAAGCTGGGCCGCCTGCGTATCGCCCGCCTGGCACTCCGACCATAGCCGGATGAGATCGCCCTGATCCATGGACGACAGAAGGCGCGGAGAAAATGCCCCCCTGATAACGCGTCCCTCCATATCTCCGGTATCGTGATCCAGTTCCATCTCGATGGTCTTGGTGCGAACGCGGGATTTCTGCCCGGCACTCTTGTACGCGCTTCCGGGAAACGGATTGAAACCGCCGAAAATCGAGGAAAATTTGCCGCCGCGCAACAGTGAAAAAGCAACGATGGCGAAAGGAAAGGCAAATGGAAAGCGCCCTGTCACGCCCAGAAACAGGGCCATCATCAGCGCGGCCATGCCGCTATATCTGCGAAAACTCCGCACCACATACTTTGGATCGGCGTTCACAAATGCCCGCAGTCCGAAAAAGACAATGAGCAATACAGCCAGTCCGAGAATGAAATATTGCATTGGTTTTCAGGTCAATTGTTCCAGCAGCGCACGAGCATTCCCCCTGCCGCCGCCGAAATGCTCCAGCGCCTTGCGCCCTCCCGCGGCATAAACGGCGACCGCCGAGAGCAACTCCCTCAATTGCCCGGCGGAACCGGCATCGAAGCGGCAATAAGCGCCGCGCGTCAAGCGGGCAATTTCACGAAACGCCGCCTCCGCCGCCGGTTCGGCGCCTTCCTGCAACCGACACACCGGCCTCCCCAGCACTCCCAG
>JADFHH010000396.1 GCA_022567275.1 Pseudomonadota bacterium
GTGGACTAGGAGCAGTAACCGCAGCAGTAGCCCCGAAGCCAAGTGGGTCTATAGGTGCAAAGGGGTCTGGCTGTCCAGCTAACTCTTCTAACAAGGATGGCTCGAAGTCCGCCAATTCGGGGAAGTCCTCGAATATATCGACAAGAGGCATCAAGGGACGTCTCTTACTAAGAGCATCCTTGTCAACACTTATATCTTTGGCTATTCTTTCTATGTGTTTATCTGTATGTGGCATAAATCATCCTCAAAAATTGATGAAACGTGTCCTTGGCCTGAACTGTCTCGATTGGAAGCCCCTCTCTCTGGGTGTTAAAGCCTGAAATTTACCTAAGAAGTCAAAGCCCTTCAGAAACCCCTTGAGTGGGTCTTGCTCAGCCAACTGCCTTGCTCTTTCCTGCTCAAACTCTATTAAAGGCTCTTCCGCCTCTGCTATTTCTGCCTCTGTGCCAGTCATAAATATATCTCCCGCCCCACCTGGGGATACACCAGGGAATCTTGCCCTTCTCTCCCACCATGCTCTCCTGAGTGCGGGAATACCAGCCCCCTGAATAATGCCTGGTAACTCCCTGCCGAAAAACCTTCTCGCTGCTGGAACGGGTATCCCTGCTATTGCTCCTGATACAAGAGGTTGCTGTGCAGGAAACTCTCCTACCATAGTAGCAAATTGCTCCCTTTCAAGTTGCTCCTGCTGAGATACACGCCTTTGCCTGACTGCCGCTATTTGCTGAAGATTAACCTGCTCCCCTGCCAAGCGAGTAAGCTCACGCTGTCTTTCCGCTTCCGGCCCGCCACCCAGCCCCAGCCTGCCGCAAGTTCGCCGGGAGTTGGTAAAAGTTTTCGCGGAACGACAAAGATGCCCCCATTGCCGTAAAATCATTCATCTGGTCCGCCGCGAGTAAAGTGGCGAAGTAGTAATAGAGCGAGTAACAAAAGTATGTTCCGACTGTCGGAGTGAGAAGAGAGGGCCGGCAAAATGGCCGACAAAAAAAAGAAAATCAACGTCAAGTTTTTTGAAACCTACACAGTGCAGGATGAACACCGCAAAGACCCAGACCGGGCCACAGTATTCAAGGCGGGCAAAACCTACCCAATGGAACCGGCATCTGCGGCGCATTTTCTGCGCAAACCCGTTTGTGTCGATCCTGACGAAGTGATCGCGGTGGAAGCCCGGCAAGAAAAATTGGATGACGAAGAACGGGCGGCAAGGCAAGCCCGAAGCGCGGCGCGCAAGAAATAGCACGCCGGGGATTTGAGGGCGGGCGGTGAATAATTACTACCCTTTGACAGTGACGACGCCACCGGTCACCGAACCGGTATCGCTGGCAGACGCCCGCGCCCATCTGAGGGTCGACACCAAGGCCGACGACGCACTTGTCAGCGCCGCCATCACCGCCGCGCGGGCCTATGCAGAAGACTTTACCCACCGCAAGCTGATCACCCAGACCGTGGAAATCCGCGCCGACGGGTTCCCTGCCGCGTTTCGGTTGCCGGTCGCCCCGGTCATAACCATCACGTCGATCAAATATATCGACACGACGGGCACGCTGATCACGCTGGCGGCTGATCAGTATAAGCTGGTGCAGTCGACGACCCCGCCGCTGATCGTGCCCGCTTACAGCGTGACTTGGCCGACGACGCGGGCCGAAATGGATGCGATTGGAATTATTCTGTCGGTTGGATATGGCGTGGTTTCCGATGATGTACCGCCGACGATCATTGAAGCGATTAAGTTGTTGCTTGGCCATTTTTATACCAACCGTGTCGACGAAGTAACGGGCACGATTGTGTCAAAGCTGACACTGAACGCCGATAAGTTGCTGCTGCCCCATGTGCTTTATGTGTGAGGGCGCCCCATGATCAAAGCGCGCATCGGCGAACTAGACGAACGCATAACTTTCCAGAGTGAAACCACCGCCGCCGATGGGATGGGCGGCGTCACGTCGACCAGTTGGGCGAACATCGCCGACACCCCGGAAGTCTGGGCCAAGGTCGTGACGGATGCCAGTGACGAAGGCGAACGCGGCAGCCTGATTACAAACGAATATCCGGTGACCGTTATTATACGAAACCGGTCAGACATTGATCCGACAATGCGCGTTGTCTGGCGCGCTCTGAATTATGCAATCCGGTCGATCACGCCGTATTCAAAGCGCGAAGAATTCCGCCTGTTGAAACTGCTACACGGCGCACCGGGGCAGGGCACCTGATGGTCGGCGTCACCATCCAGATCAGGGGCACCAAGGCGGTGGAGCATACCTTGCGCAAGATTGCACCTAAACACGCCCTGACCCTGATGCGGGCCACTATAGGGGCGGTGGCGGGTGACCTGCGCAAGGCGGCAATCCGCAACATGGATTTTGGGGGACCGTTCACCACAGGCACAATGAAAAAGGCGACCAAGCTAAGGCGGCGGAAAGTCAGGCGTGGAATAGTGCAAACCGACATCGTCGTCGGGCGGCAGGCTTTTTACTGGCGGTTCTGGGAATACGGCGCGTCGAACAAAACCCCGGAAAAAGCAATGTTTGGTCGCGCTGTGCGCCAGATCGCCGGGCAACTTGATCCGTTACTTGGACGGCACTTTCTC
>JADFHH010000397.1 GCA_022567275.1 Pseudomonadota bacterium
GACAACGGACAATTAGACAATATCGTGATGCGTGTCGTACATTGCGTGGTTCGGTCGCACTGCGTGCGTCGTGATTCCCTTCGCGAATCGCTGCACCCCGGAATCGGCTCCACCTGCCCGTTGAATAATGCAGCTGGGCTTAACGTATGAGAGCATTGATCCCACTCTATGTGGTACCCAGAGCATCAACAGAGCGGGTAAGAGGAACACAGATTGCAGCCCCTTGTTTGCTGGTTGGCGATATCGGTGGATCAAATGCGAGATTTGCTCTGGCCAACGCCAAAATTCCGGCCTTCTCGTGTGAGAAGACATATCAGTGCTCTGATTTCGTGACCTAAAGCACATCCAACAATCGTTGATAAACGTCGTCGATGCTGCCTTCCGCCAAGACCGTCCTGAGTTTGCCCGACCCGCGTCCGGTTTGCCGCTTGATAGCGGGTGCCGGCATATTGATCCGTGTCAACAAGACTCTCAACCAGCCACGGCCGGTAGCCGTAACGGTGCTCAAAATCATCCGCCCGCGCGGCCAGACTCATGCTCAAAACCTTGGAGCCAAGATTGTGGCAGTGGACACTCGGGCGCAGCAGAAAACGGCTCATGCCCACCGCCCGCCAGATTCGATCAGACGGCGGGCTGAGGATCGTATTAAGGCATTATGGCGTTCATAAGTTGTTGTTATTTATAGGTATACTGGGGACACCCGCGGACGCAAGTGCCTAACAAGTCATAACGGTACCTGACTGATCCCGGCAACATGAGAATCAGAGCGTTACTGCTTATCGTCAGCCTCCCAAACACGAGGTCCCGGCCGATTCTCAGCGCTGAAACAGAAAGCTGCAAAATACCCCGGTTCGAATACCTCTAACGGCCTCACGCAAATTTCAGCCGTCTTACATTGATTTCGTCTTCGTGCTCTCGCGCTTGCGCAAGATCATAACTGGCTTGCATGCGCACCCAAATCTCAGCCCCACCGCCAAACGCTTTATTCAGACGCAACGCCATGTCCGGGGAAATACCCGCCAGTCCATTGATAACACGCGACAGCGTATTGCGGGTCACGCCCAAGTGCCCTGCACCTTCCGTAATATTCAACTCACATGCATTGAGCGCGGACTTGATCTGTCGTCCCGGATGTGGCGGTTTTCTCATCGCCATATCATTTACTCCTTTCATTCTTCATCAGTGATAATCACCGTAATCGACATCAAACGTATCGCCGTCCTCAAACCGATACCAAATTCGGTAATTTCCGGACACCCATACAGCCCAGAAGCCCTTATGTTTGCCCTTTAACGGGTGTAATTTCCAACCCGGCCAGCCCATATCTGACGGTTTCACCGCGTTATCCAAACGCAACAAAATGTCTTCGATACGATCTATATGCTCGGCATTGATTTTGCTCGGATCACCCTTCTCGTACAATTTCTTTAACGCGCGGTTTTTAAACGTTCTTATCACCTTTAGACCGTATCGCGCATCGTTACACTTGTCAATTGCTTTCTGAGACGAATAAAGTATTCCTACCGAATCTTATATGAGATCAAGTCAGGTGACCTGTCCGTTGCGAATAATATTCAAGCGGCGACCGGCAAGAGATATAGGCCCCATGTCACCGGTGGATATTTGCGGGATATTTCTGTCCGCCATCAATTTCCTGGCCTGGGTCCCTTTGCCGGAACCTGGCGCGCCCAGTAATACAATTCACATCCGCAAAGTCTCAATAACATTGAATCTGCCCACTTCGGCTGCGCAAACCTACCGCCAATACCGGAACAGGTCAAACCCGGTGGAGACAACGCCGGCAATGAACCGCGAGCAGCTTTCGGCTATGCTTCGCCTCGAATTCAGTCAGAAGGCAGGTCTTCCTCAATGTCGGCAATGAATGCATTTTACGCCCAGTCCGGCGGCGTCACCGCCGTCATCAACGCCAGCGCCTGCGGTGTCATAGAGACGGCGCGTAAACACAAAAACCGGATCGCCAATGTCTATGCAGGACGCAACGGTATTATCGGTGCCCTGACGGAGGACATGATCGATACCAACCGGGAATCGGCCCGCACAATCGCGGCGTTGCGACATACACCGGGCGGGGCATTTGGCTCGGCGCGATTCAAGTTGAAAAGCCTGGCGGAGAACCGGGCGGAATACGAGCGGCTGATCGAGGTATTTCGTGCCCATAACATCGGCTATTTTTTCTATAACGGCGGCAATGATTCGATGGATACTGCGCACAAGGTGTCGCAGATCAGCAAAAGCATGGGCTTTCCGGTCGCGTGCATCGGCATCCCCAAGACGGTCGACAACGATTTGCCCGTTACCGACAATTGCCCGGGCTTCGGCTCGGTCGCCAAATACGTCGCCGTGTCGACGCTGGAGGCTGCCCTCGATGTCGCATCCATGTCGAAAACGTCAACCAAGGTATTCATTCTTGAGGTCATGGGTCGGCATGCGGGCTGGATTGCCGCGGCCGGCGGTCTGGCTGGAAGCGCACCCGGAGACGCTCCACACATCATCCTGTTTCCGGAAATACCGTTCCTGAAAGCCGACTTTCTGAAACGAGTCCGGGAATGTGTCAGGAAG
>JADFHH010000398.1 GCA_022567275.1 Pseudomonadota bacterium
GAGTTCGCGCGACGGGGGAGATATCGCACCGATGATGACGTGGGGAAACAGCCCGCAAGACGCGATACAAATAACCGGGCGGCTGCCAGACCCGGACAAGGAACCCGACGCCGGGCGCAAGGCGGCGATGCTCGCGGCATATGAGTATATGGACCTGAAACCCGGTATGGCGGCCAGCGACATCCGCCCCGACCGTGTGTTCATCGGCGCCTGCACCAACTCGCGTATCGAAGATTTGCGCTCCGCGGCCGCGGTTGCAAAGGGGCGCAAGGCGGTGATTCCGGCAATGGTGGTCCCCGGTTCAGGACTCGTCCGGGCTCAGGCCGAAGCTGAAGGTCTTGACCGCATTTTCAAGGACGCCGGATTCGAATGGCGGCTCGCGGGCTGTTCGATGTGCGTCGCCATTAACGGCGACACGCTAAAACCCGGCGAGCGATCGGCCTCGACCAGCAATCGCAATTTCCGCGGCCGGCAGGGTCCAGGCAGCCGCACCCATCTGGTCAGCCCGGCGATGGCCGCCGCGGCGGCGGTTACCGGAACCTTCACCGATGTCCGTAAACTGATGCAAGGCGCCTGATATGGAAGCCTTCACGACTTTCCAGGGTCGCGGGATCCCGATCGACATTTCAAACTGCGACACCGACCAGATCATCCCGGCGCGTTTCCTTCGCCGAATGCGGACGGAAGAGGGATACGACCGTTATCTGTTTCATGATCTGCGCTATAGCGAAAATGGCGCCGAGAAACCTGACTTCATCTACAACAAAGAGCCGTTTCGCGATGCCACGGTTCTGGTCGCCGGCATCAACTGGGGCTGCGGTTCGTCACGCGAAGCGGCCGTATATGTATTGGTGGCAAACGGGATCCGCTGTGTCATTGCACCGAGTTTTGGCGATATTCATTTCAACAACTGTATCAAGCAGGGCGTGCTTCCCGTTCGTTTGTCAGACAGTGATTGCGGAACTCTGCGACGGCAACTGCACAAAAATCCGGGCTCGGAGATTGCTCTCGATCTGGCGGCCCAGAGCGTGACCGGTCCCGACGGGAAGACATATTCATTCGATATACAACCGTTCGACAAGCACAGGCTTCTGAACGGTGTCGACGACATAGACATGACCCTCGGGCACAGTGCGGATATCGAAGCCTTCGAGGACAAGCATCGCCGCGAATACAGCTGGCTCGGGCGGTAGAAAAGCGCCAGCTCTTTTCCCGGAAATGAAATCTGACGCACCAGGCTCGTTAAGCACTGGTATTACGCCGATGCACGATGCGCCGGTCGTGGCCAGCGGCTAATCTTTCTTCGGGGCGCCAATATGAGGGAGGTCGATAACCCGGCCCCCATCTTTCCTGGGGTCGATACGGTAGCCTTTGCGAATTTCCACATTGCGCAACATGACATTGAGAGAGGTATGGTCGAAAGAGTCCGGCGTCTGCGGCTCGGTGTATTTCGCCTTGAGGCTTTGCAGCATTTCAAGTTCGTGGGGCATCAGCCGCTCTTCGAGAGCCTGGAGCTCCGCGAGCAAGCGTTTGACTTCGGCGTATCCAGCCATATTGAACATGGTCACCGCTCCCTGAGCCGATGTTTCCTGCTATCCTAGATTGATGGCGATGCGATGTGGGAATTTTCTGTGCGCTATGTGATGAAGGGTGTCGGCAGGACAGAGCCAAATCTGCGAGATAGATTACGATTTCGTATGATGTCCACTCATGTATTGGGTTCTTTCACGCTCAGCAACAGCCCCAGCCCGAGAACCAGAAAGATCACGATGCTGGCGATCCCCAGGCGCTGATCTCCGGTCATGCCCGTCACCAGCCCGACCGTGAGCGGGGCGGCGAACGCCGTCACCTTGCCGGAAAAAGCGAACAGGCCGAAAAACTCCGTTGTCATTCCCGCAGGCGCCAGGCGCGCCAGCAGCGATCTGCTGGATGCCTGTATGGGTCCCGCCACCAGACCCAGCCCCACGGAGAAGGCGAGATAGACCTGCTCGCCAGGGCTGGCGAACAGGCCGCCGCCGGCGCTCGCAGGCGCGACGTCCACAAAATAGAAAATCTGCGTCGCGCTGACCGACAGCACCCCCGCACTCGCCGCCATGAGACCAAGCAGACCAGCGATAATAACCCTGCGCGCGCCAAAACGGTCATCGAGCGGGCCGCCCGCAACTGCGCCCCTCGCCGCGCTGACCGCACTCCCGACCCCCACCACCCCCCGCTCCAGAGCCAGGACGCAGCCCTGGGCCACGTCGCCCACGGCGGCTACCGAACTTCCTCCGCGAGGCACCCACCTCACACCCTGCGCGGCCCGCTGCACGAGTCCTCGAACCTCGGACCTGTTCGCTCGCGGCCCGAGCATCACCGCCGGGTTGACCACCGTCACGGGCAAGCCCGTGCGTGCCGCCGCGAGGGCGCGCTCCTCGGACTCGCGCTTGGAGCGGATGTACATGGATCGCGGCCCGTTCGATCCCACCCACGGATCGTCTTCGCAGAGAGGAGTACGGTCGCGCCGCTGTCCGACGGCCGCCGCGGTCGAGACGTGCACGATGCGCTCCAACCCCCGACGTCCAGCGACGCG
>JADFHH010000028.1 GCA_022567275.1 Pseudomonadota bacterium
GGCCCCTTGCAGTTGTTGGCCCGAACGCTCTCACGCACCCGGGTCATGGTCGCGCGCCAGCCGAACATGGCGATCTCGACGGGCAAAGGAAAGGCGCCAAGCGTGCACACCCGTTTGCTGTCATCGGCGATCACCACCATGCGTCTGGACGCGGCGGCAACGATCTTTTCGCGCAGATGCGCGCCACCGCCGCCCTTGATGAGCCGCAATTGCCCATCGATCTCATCCGCGCCATCGACGGTGAGATCGAGTTCCGGTTCGGCATCCAGCGTGGTAAGCGGGATGCCCAGGCGTTCCGCCTGAATGCGCGTGCTTTCAGAAGTGGGAACGCAGACGATTTCGAGGCCTTGCTTGACCCTGCGCCCGAGCAGATCGACGAATTTTGCCGCCGTCGAGCCGGTGCCCAGGCCAAGCCGCATACCAGGCATGACATAGTCGAGCGCGCGCGTCGCCGCTTGCAGCTTCTGGATGTCTGTATTCACGGGACGCCCGGCCCGCTAACTGCCAAGTCCGCCCATCAATATATATTTGATCTCGGTATACTCCTCGATCCCGTGACGCGAACCCTCGCGGCCAATGCCGGATTGCTTGACCCCGCCAAAGGGTGCCAGTTCGGTGGAAATCAACCCCTCATTGACGCCGACCATGCCACATTCGAGGGCCTCGGCCACACGCCAGCAACGGCCGATGTCGCGGCTGTAGAAATAGGCCGCCAGACCGAATGGCGTGTCATTGGCCATCTGAATCGCCTCTTCCTCGGTCTTGAAGCGGAACAGTGGCGCCACGGGACCAAAGGTTTCCTCGCGCGTCAGCAACATCCTGGTTGTCACATTGGTCAGCACGGTTGGCTCATAGAAAGTGCCGCCGAGGTCGTGCCGTTTGCCGCCGGTCACGACCCTGGCGCCCAGATTGACCGCATCGGCGACATGTTCTTCGATTTTCTCGATCGCCGCGTGGTTGATGAGCGGGCCCTGCATTACACCCACCTCAATGCCCGCGCCAACCTTGAGCTTGAGCACTTCACTGGCCAGCTTTTCGGCAAAGACGTCATAGACGCTCTCCTGGACCAGAATCCGGTTGGCGCATACACAGGTCTGACCGGCATTGCGGTATTTGGAGATCATCGCCCCGGCGACGGCGGCATCGAGATCGGCATCGTCGAAAACGATAAACGGGGCGTTGCCGCCAAGTTCCAGATCGACCTTTTTGACGGTGGAAGCACACTGCGCCATAAGCAATTTGCCTACCTCCGTCGAACCGGTAAACGTCAGCAGCCGCACCAGCGGATTGGAGGTCATTTCTCCGCCAATTGCCGATGACTTGCCAACGATAACGGAAAAAATTCCCGGTGGAATCCCGGCGCGCTCGCCAAGGGCGGCCAGCGCCAGGGCGCTGAGCGGCGTTTCGCTAGCCGGCTTGCACACCATGGCGCAGCCGGCGGCCAGAGCCGGAGATACTTTTCGCGCAATCATTGCGTTGGGAAAGTTCCACGGCGTGATCGCCGCCGTCACGCCGATTGGCTGACGCACAACGATAATACGCGCGTCAGCTTTGTGGGTCGGAATGGTCTCCCCGTAAATCCGCTTTGCTTCCTCGGCATAAAATTCCGTGAAGCTCGCCCCAAAGGCAACCTCGCCGCGAGATTCGGCGAGCGGCTTGCCCTGTTCCGCCGTCAGGATCTGGGCCAGGTCTTCCAGATTCTCCATCATCAGCTCGAACCAGCGGCGCATGACAGCGGAGCGTTCTTTCGCCGTGCGCGCCGCCCAGTCTTTCATAGCCGCATGGGCGCCCTCGATGGCCGTGCGGGTTTCATCCGCGCCCAGGGACGGCACCTTGGCGATTTCTTCACCCGTCGCCGGATTGGTCACGGCAATCTCGGGATCGCCCACCCATTCGCCATTGATGTAGCACTGCTGCTTCAAAAGACTCTTGTCTTTGATATCCATACTTGCATCCTCACTTGGCCCCGTGACGGGGGGCGGATATATCCTGACGACAGGCATACTGCCGCGAGCGGTATCAAGCAACCGAGGTCTAATGAAAACCGCACATTTATCCGGGACAACGCTGGTCTTCGACCTCGACGGCACGCTGGTGGATACCGCGCCAGATCTGGTTGCAACTCTCAATCATGTCTTTGGAGAGGCGGATTTGCCAGCACTTTGCGCCGAACAAATCCGGCCCTTTATCAGCTTTGGCGCGCGGCGCATGCTGATGGAGGGGTTGCGGCTGGCTGGCGAAACCCGGAACGATGCGCAGCTCGATGAATTGCTCGGGGCTTTTCTCGACCATTATAGCGCCAATGTCGCGGTTCACAGCGCCGCCTATCCCAACGTCGCGCAAGTGCTGGATACGGCATTGCAAGGCGGCGCCAGGCTTGGCGTATGCACCAACAAGCGCGAGGATCTATCGCGTAAATTATTGCGCGCGCTGGGTTTGCATGATCGCTTCAAAGCCATCGTCGGCCGCGACACGCTCAGTGTCTGCAAGCCCGACCCGCGCCATCTGACCGAAACCATCGCCCGGGCGGGCGGGCGGGCCGGCCGGGCGGTCATGATCGGCGACAGCGCCACCGATGTCGCCACGGCGAAAGCCGCGGGCGTGCCGGTGGTGGCCGTCTCGTTCGGCTATAGCGAACATCCCGTCCCGACACTCGGCGCCGACGCGGTGATCGATGACTATACGGATTTGCTGGCGCTCCTGCCTGGCCTGCTCGAGCGCTGATTCCCCATCGGAGCATGATCCGCCCGGCTTGACTTGCCGAAACACCGCCAGCTATCAGGAACAACAGGGCGCGTAGCTCAGCGGGAGAGCGCTCGCTTCACACGCGAGAAGTCGCTGGTTCAATCCCAGCCGTGCCCACCATTTCAATCGACAGTCGAAAGGTATGTATGGGCTGACGATGCGGCGGCGCAACCCCCGTCTAGCTGCTGGCGCAATTCTGCGCTACGAGGGGCACATGGTCGCTACTGCATCCGCTCAAGCAAGTTGCGAAGGGAAGGGCCGCGCCGTGGCCCTGTTGCTCGGCCTCGGCCTCCTGGCGAGCCTTCCGCAACCCGCCGGAGCACAACTGAATCCGGATACCCGCCCCTATGATGACAAGTTATTGCGCCTGTCGGAAATTCTTGGCGCGATCCATTATCTGCGGGAACTCTGCGGCGCGCGTGAGGGGCAAATCTGGCGCGAGCAAATGAAAAATCTGCTTGACGCGGAGGGCGTCACCGCCATTCGCCGCGCCAGGCTGGCGAAGGAGTTCAATAAAGGTTACAGGGGCTACCGGCGCACCTACCGCTATTGCACCGAACCGGCGAAGGTCGCGGCCGATCGCTTCACCGAAGAAGGCGTCGCGCTGTCCGAAGGGCTTCTCAAGGACAACCCATAGAGCATGAATGGGCTGCGGGTTAACCGTTAATTCAGCCCGCACACTGCTTTCGCGCAGTCTCTGTGTATAAGAGACTCAAGCAGCAAGTCGTGATCGATTGATGGTGGTTTTGCGGCGGCTCGCCAAATCGCAGGTAAGAAATGCGCCCGGGAATAAATCTCACAGAAATAGCACAACGCAGCCAGAAACATGCGGCGCTCCGCTACATCACCGATGCGTGGGAAGAAGCGCTGTTTGACGGCATCGAACCCGAGATGCTCGCCAATGCATCCCTGTTCGCCGCCTTGAGCGATCTGGTGACGACCTATGGCGAGGATGCCGTCGGCAAGATGGCGGACAAGCTGTCGCGCCGCATCGAGCACGGCGAATTCACTCTGAACCGCACCACCCAGTAACAAACTGGCGCACCGCAGTGAAGGCTCTTCCCCGGCTCCGGCTTTCCTTTGTCCTCTTCTTTTGTTTTTTTGTTGCGACGCATTTCGGCGCAGCCGCATGGGCCGCGCAGCGCGGCCCGCCGGAAATCCATTCCGATCTTGCTCTCCTTCCCGGACAGGTGAGGAAAATGCGCGAAATGATTTTAACAGCCGCGCGCAGCGGAGATATCGAGGCGCTGCGCCCGGTGCTGGAGGCCAACGAACTCAAACCAACGGTCTCGTTCGGCGGCGCGGAGGATGCTGTTCAATTCTGGAAGCAGACCTCGCGCGACGGTCAGGGGCGCGAGATCATGGCGGTCCTGAGCGAAATTCTGGAGATGGATTTCGTCGTCAGGGACGCCGGCACATCGAACGAGATGTATATCTGGCCCTACCTCGCGGAGATGTCTTTGGAGAAGCTAACGCCCGCGCAACAAGTCGATCTCTACCGCCTTGTGACGCCGGAGCAGGCGAAAGCCATGAAGCTGTTCGGCGGCTATATCCACTACCGGCTCGGTATCGGCCGCGACGGGACGTGGCATTATTTCGTGGCGGGGGATTAGGGGGGGTTACCCCCCCAACACCTCCAGAAACCGCACCGCCTCACCCCCCGCTTCGCCCAAAACCTCATCCTCCCACATGACGCGCCGGCCGCGGATGATAGTCCCCTTGGGCCAGCCGGTCACGGTGCGCCCCGCGAACGGCGTCCAGCCGCAGCGGCTGGCGATCGCGTCATTCTCGATGGTCCGCTTCACCGCAAGATCGACGATTGTAAAGTCGGCGTCATAGCCCGAAGCGATGCGCCCCTTGCGGGCGATGCCAAAAATGCGCTGCGGGCCGTGGCTGGTGAGATCGACGAAACGCTCAAGCGAAAGCCGACCGGCGTTCACATGGTCCAGCATGATGGGAACCAGCGTCTGCACACCGGGCATGCCCGATGGCGAAGCGGGATACGCCAGCGCCTTTTCCTCCAGCGTGTGCGGGGCATGGTCCGACCCCAGCACATCCACCACGCCCTGGGTGAGACCCCGCCACAGCATTTCCTGGTTCGCCGCGTCCCGCAGCGGCGGGTTCATCTGCGCTTTGCTGCCCAGCGCCGCGTAGGCTTCCGGAACACTAAGCGTCAGATGCTGCGGCGTCGCTTCCACGGATGCCACGTCTTTATGCGCGGCAAGCAGCTTCATTTCCTCGCCGGTGGAGATGTGCAGCACATGCACCCGCTTGCCATGTTCACGCGCCAGCCGCAGCAGCCGCTGCGTCGAAATAACGGCCACTTGCGGGTCGCGCCAGTCCGTATGGCTGGCCGGGTCGCCCGCGCGGCGCAAGGATTTGCGCGCATTCAGCCGCGCCTCGTCTTCCGAATGAAACGCGGCGCGGCGCGAGATGACCGAAATCACGCGCGAAAGGGTCGCCTCATCGTCGACCAGCAGATTGCCGGTGGAAGAGCCCATGAACACTTTGACCCCGGCGGAACCGGGCAGGCGTTCAAGCTCTGCTAAATCGTCCACATTCTCCCGCGTCGCCCCCACATAGAAGGCAAAATCGCAAAACATGTCTTTTTTGGCGCGCGTAACTTTGTCAGCGAGCGCCCCGGCGCTGGTCGTCAGCGGGTCGGTGTTCGGCATCTCGAAAACAGCCGTGACGCCGCCCAGAACCGCCGCCCGGCTGCCGTCCGCAAGGGTTTCCTTATGCTCCAGGCCGGGTTCGCGGAAATGCACCTGGCTGTCGATCACGCCCGGCAACACATGCAAACCCGTGGCGTCGATCACCTCGCCCGCGCTTTTGGTATCGATATCGCCAATCCGGACAATACGCTCCCCGCGCACGCCAATATCGGTCTTGCCGGTCCCGTCCTGATTGACGAGCGTACCGCCCTTGATCACCAGATCGAATGTGTCCGCCATCCTCCACACCTTTTCTTTGCATCACGCTTGATGCCTTGCGCCCGCTTATCTAAACCTTGTGGCCAACGCAAGGAAAGTGAATCCCATGGTGAAATGTCAGATTACCGAATTGCCCGCGCGCGGCGCGATCGAGGTGAGCGGGGGCGGCGCGCAAAAGTTTCTGCAGGATATCGTCACCAACGACGTGACGAAAGCCGATCATACCCGCGCCGTCCATGCCGGTCTGCTCACGCCGCAGGGAAAAATATTGTTCGATTTCCTTATTCTGGACGCGGGCGACCGTTTCCTGCTCGATTGCGCGCAGGATATCGCCGCGGAGCTGATCAAGCGGCTCACCTTGTACAAGCTGCGCGCGGAGGTGGATTTCGCGGACTTGTCAGGCCGTATGAAGGTCTGGGCGGCATGGGGCGGCATGCCGCGCCCTGCAAGCGGCGCCATCGTCTTCGCCGATCCCCGGCTCGATGCCCTGGGCTGGCGCATTCTTGCACAATCTGCTCCCGATACCGGCTGTGAAATGGCAAGCGAAGGAGATTATCACCGCCACCGTATCGCGCTTGGCGTGCCCGAGGCGGGTATGGACTATCCGCTGGGAAATACATTTCCCCATGAGGCGGATTACGACCAGCTTGGCGGGGTGGATTTCAACAAGGGATGCTATGTCGGCCAGGAAGTGGTCTCACGCATGGAGCATCGCGGGTCGGCGCGCAAACGCATCGTGCCCGTACGCGGCAGTGCGCCGCTGACGCCGGGCGCTGAAATTACCGCCGGAGACGCGCGCATCGGCACGCTTGGCTCGGTCGCGGAGGAATCGGGCCTCGCCATGGTCCGGCTGGACAGGGCGCAAAAGGCCCTCGATGAGGGCCGTGCGCTGATGGCGGACGGTGTCGGGATTACGCTTGTCCAGCCGGGCTGGGCTGATTTCAGCGTGCCCACGCAAAGCGGCGCGAAATGAACAAACCATCACGCTGCGGCTGGGCCGGGCCGCAACCCATCTATATCGCCTATCACGACTCCGAATGGGGCGTGCCGAGCGCCGATGACGGATTGCTGCTGGAAAAACTCATTCTGGAGGGGTTTCAGGCGGGATTATCCTGGCTCACCATCCTCAACAAGCGCGCCCGCTTCCGAAAAGTGTTCGACAATTTCGACGCGCAAAAAATGGCCCTCTACGATGAGCGAAAAATTGCCAGCCTTTTGGCCGACCCCGGCATCGTTCGCCATCGCGGAAAAATCGAGGCGGCGATTTCCAATGCGAAAGTCTGTCTGGAACTGCGTCAGCGCACGAGCCTCGCCGCATTCCTGTGGGATTTCGTGGATGGTGTTCCGGTCCAGAACTGCTTTGCCCAAATGAAAAACATGCCCGCGCAAACCGGTGTGAGCAAGGCCATGGCCAAGGCACTCAAGGCGCAAGGCTTTCGCTTTTGCGGACCGACGAGCGTTTATGCGTTCATGCAGTCGGTCGGCATGGTGAACGATCATCTGACCGGTTGCCACCGTTACGAGACATGTGCGGAACTGGCGCGCGCATTCACTGCGCCAACAGTGTGAGAGGAGCCATGGCGCCGAGAAAACAACCCCCGCGCGCCTGGCAGCGCATGCTGTCCGGCCGAAGGCTGGACTTGCTCAACCCCTCGCCGCTGGATATTGAACTTGAGGACATCGCCCACGGTCTGGCGCGCGTGGCCCGGTGGAACGGGCAGACGACCGGCGACCATGCGTTCTCGGTAGCGCAGCACTGCGTTCTGGTGGAGCGGATTGTATCGGAATTGCGGACGGGGCTGCCGGACCGCTGGCGGCTGGCCGCCCTGCTTCACGACGCGCCGGAATATGTCGTGGGGGATATGATTACCCCCTTCAAGGCGGCGATCGGTCTCGACTACCGCGAGTTGGAAGACCGCCTGCTCGGCGCGGTCTATATCCGCTTTGGGCTGCCCGGACAATTGCCGAAAAACATCACCGCCCTCATCAAGCGCGCCGACAAGATGGCGGCCTTCCTGGAGGCGACCCGGCTGGCCGGTTTCGCCGACGCTGAAGCGCGGCGGTTTTTCATCGCTCCGCGCGGAATTCCCGCGCGTGCCCTGCGCGAGTTTTCGCGTATCGAGCCGCTCGCGCCGCCCCAGGCGCAGGACAATTTTGTAGCGCGGTTTCATGCCCTTGGCGGTGAATGATCCGGGCGCCGTGCAACTGACGCAAGAGTGAGCTAGTCTGGTGACGCAATGAGTGGAGAGACCATCTATGTCGGACCGCTAAGCGCCGTCGCCAGCACCGTGCAGGCGTCAGGCGTGGGCTTTCTCGTCACGCTCATGAACGACCAGACCATGATCGAAACGCCGGACTCGATCGATCCCCGCCGCCATCTGCGTCTGGCCATGAACGACATATCCGAACCCCAGCCCGGCCTCGTGCCACCGGATGATTCCCACGTGCAGGAACTGATCGATTTCGTTGCCGGCTGGAATCGTCAATCACCCATGCTGATCCATTGCTGGGCCGGCATAAGCCGCTCGACCGCGGCGGCCTATATCGCTCTGTGCGCGCTCAACCCCGGCATCGATGAGCAGCATATCGCGCAAACCCTGCGCGCCGCGTCACCGACCGCCACACCCAACAAGCGTCTGGTTCTGCTGGCGGACGGGCTTCTCACCCGTAACGGGCGCATGACGCGCGCGGTCGAGGGAATCGGGCGCGGCGAGTCGACGCTGGAAGCCCCGGTGTTCCAGCTTCCGGCCCGCATGGCGGTCTGATTCATGCGCGCGCAAATCGAATCCGGAATTGAAATTGGCCTCAACGCGGCGATCGTGGGCGTGCGCGACGGCCAGCCGCATATCCTGGTGACGCGCGAGGGCGCGCACTGGGACGCCTTGCCCTATGGTCCCTTCACCCCTCTCGACCACCGCACCCTGGACATCGGCCTGCGCAGCTGGGTGCGCCAGCAGACGGGGTTTGAACTTGGCTATGTCGAACAGCTCTACACCTTCGGCGATCGCGGCCGCCACGCCCGGCGCGGCGACACCGGTCCGCATATTGTGTCGGTTGGTTATCTGGCTCTGATCGCCGAAGACCCGGCGGCAGCGATGGGTGGCGCGTCATTCGCCCGCTGGTATGGTTATTTGCCGTGGGAAGACTGGCGCGATGGCAAGCCCGGCATGCTCAGCGATGAAATCGAGCCACGGCTGCAACGCTGGGCGGTCCAGCCCGGTCAGGATGAACCCCGTGTCCCGGCGCTCACAAGGTCAGAGCGCCTGCGGATATGTTTCGCCATGCAAGGCGCGGACTGGGACGAGGAAAAGGTGCTGGAGCGTTATGAGCTGCTTTACGAAGCCGGTCTTGCCGCCGAAGCCAAACGCGATGGCCACGAGGCGGTAGAATTCTGGGACGCCCTCCCGCAACTGGGACGCCCCATGCAGTTCGACCATCGCCGGGTGCTGGCCACCGCCATGAGCCGGCTGCGCGGAAAACTCAAATACAGACCGGTCATTTTCGAGCTGCTGCCAGATGCCTTCACCCTGTTCGAGTTGCAGAAAATCGTCGAGGCCATCTCCGGCCATCATCTGCACAAACAGAACTTTCGCCGCCTGGTCGAAAACACCGGACTGGTCGAGCCGACAGGCGATGTCAGTACGCAAACCGGCGGACGGCCGGCAAAACTGTTCCGCTTCCGCAGGGACGCGTTGCTCGAGCGGGGTTCGACCGGGGTGCGGATGAAGGCGGGGCGGGTCTGAAACGCGGGCGGTATCCGTGCCATCCGTGACATATCCGCCACAGCGTTGCGGAAAAAACACTGATATCGCGAAAATCCCCATTGACTCAAAGCGGCGGCAAATATTTAATAACCACCTGTAAATGTGCGTAATGCTGTCCGCGCGCCGCGTTGCTGACTGCCCTGGAGGGATTACCGGTGGTTTCCATATCCGCATTTCAGGTCAAGGACGGGGGAGCCCAAGCGCCCACCCGCGGCGTTACCTCGCCGCCCGGCCGGTGTTTCGGGCCGCCGAAGCGTAATTGAGGGATCTCATGCTCGATAAGCAAGTTGAGATGGGGACGGGGTGTATGTCACTTACGCCAACGGCCTGGCGGTGCGCATCGCCGGCGACTGGTTCGCCTACGACACGGATTTCGAGGGCTGGTCCATTTCCGGCGGCATCGGCGGCCCGCTCGCCGCCTTCGGTCTGGGCGCCATCGCCCCCGCCGCACTGGTGTCGCTCGGCTTGACCGGCTCCCGGCAAGGCGCCAGCGCCACGGCGCGGATTCGCATCCCGTTGAATTAGGGGACGGGCAAGCCCGCGCCGCTGTCCCCTTCACCCCGGCCCCCGACTTCTCCGGGGCGGGCTCGCCCCCCAAGGGGGAGGGGAATATTGAGCTT
>JADFHH010000399.1 GCA_022567275.1 Pseudomonadota bacterium
CCACCGCAATCAGAAAAAGAGACCAGGCGCGACGATGACTTCCGAGATGGGTCAATTTGAGCCGAAAATGCCAGGCACCCGAAGCGGCAGTTCCTGAGCGTATAGCGGCCGAACCAGCCTCTAATGGCAGTTCTACCAGTGACAGCAGCCGTAAATCGGCGGGTCAGAGACCGGCTGGAATGTGCCATAAGCGGACATTCATGCTTGCTTGGACCTAATAGCAATGTGGCACATCGCGATGCCGGTGGAGGAGCCGTCCACCGCATCATAAGCGGACATCGGACCGCTGAAATTGAAGCGACTACAACAGCTGCATGCCACACCACCCGTCACCCTCTCCGACCTGACCCGCAACAACGAGGCGGCAATGAGGGCCCGGATATTGGGCAAGCAAGGGTGCGGAGACCGACTATGATGCGACGCGTTGCACTGTCGACCGCCGCGGCCGCCCTGGCTGGTCTCGCTCAGTCATCGGATGGCGCAGCGCAGTCGCGGGTTATGCCGGTCGCGCAGATGCGCGCGGCGCTGGAGACAACCGCCAGGCAATGGATACAGTTCCGCAACTTCAATGGCCACCAATGGGTCTATTTCACCGGCAATGATCTTGCCCGAGGTTGCAGCCTATCTTGCGGGCATTGATCAGCCGGTGTGTTAACTCCTTCTCCATCGCCCAGAAGCCGACATTTCCGCACGCCAGCCGGCAGGCCGGCCGGTCATAGAAGGCACGCTGCAAGCGGGCCGGCCGGGACGAAGGCGCGCAGGGCGGTATATGGCCCAGGTTGGGGGGGAGCGGCCGCGCCGGAGAGTTTTGCCGGCGGCGTCAGCGTGTATCCGGCGTGCGGGAGAAGACAGGAAAACGCCAGACACCCGCAAAGGACAGGTCCGATATGCCGTTCACATAAGAGGCCGGCGCGTATCTGGCTCCTGCGTGCTTCTGGCGATCTGCACCAATGTGGCTGGCGGAAGATCGAGACGAAACCGGAGCTATATCGTCAGCGGCGCTCAGCTCGTGCCGTCCCTGAATAACTATCGGGCACCTCGAAAAATGCCGAATTGAAGAAAAATCAGAAGAAAATAACCAATGATTTCAATGCCGCATACTCAACGGGTTTGAATTTTTAGAGATGCCCTATGGAAACACGAGCGAATATGCGGTTACACTCTTCTCTCAAGATATAAAATGTGCCGTTTGGCCGATCGCGGCCATGCCAGTGCGGCGCATGTGAATAATCCTAAAGGAGGAACAGATGAAGAGAATTCTAAACACATTGGTCATGTCTATTGCGGCCGTTGGCCTGTTAGGGGCGGCGTCCGCATCGGCGGCGGAGATCCCTTGCAGCACAGCGAAGCTCATTGTGCCTTGGAAAGCCGGTGGCGGAACGCATGTGATCTTTTCGATCTTCGAGAAGACCATCCAGAACCTGGACGTGAAGCCGAAGATCAAGGTTGTCTCAATCTCCGGCCAGGGCGGTAACAAGGGCGCCAAGGAAGCGGCCAAGGCCAAGCCCGACGGCTGCACCCTGTTCGCCATCCACCAGAGCGCCATTACCAGCTTTCTGAACGGGCGGATCAAGTTTCATTTCGATAAATTCGAAACCGTGGCCCTGCTGACCTCGACGCCCGATATTGTCGGCGCCGCGGGCAATGTGCCCTGGAAAAACCTCAAGGAGCTGGAAAAGGCGGCGAAGGCCGCCCCCGGCACCATTCTCGTCGGCGCCACATTTGGTTCCACCAGCCAGTTCATGTGGCTTCTACTCGAAGATTTGACCGGCATGCAGTTCAAATATGTGCCGTTCGATGGGACGCGCGAACGCATGACCGCACTTCTTTCCAATGCCATTCAGTTGGGCACGCTCAACGTGGCGTCGGGCCGCAAATACATGGAGTCGGGCGAGCTCAAGGCGTTTGGCATCGCGGCCGCGGAACGCTCCAAACATCTGCCAAATCTGCCCACGCTCAAGGAGCAGGGGGTCGATCTGATCTATGCGCTCAAGCGCGGTATTGTCGCACCGAAGGGAACGCCCAAGGATGTGATCGACCAATGGGCGGCTATCTTCAAGAAGGCGGCGGAAGATCCCGCCCTTCTGAAGCAGATGGACGCCAAGGGCACCGAAGTGGCATGGGTTGGTCCCGGAGACTACAGAGACTGGGCCAAGAAGACCTTTGCGGATCACGAGAAGGTCGCCATCAAAATCGGCATGTACAAAAAATAGTCTGTCACACGGCTAAGAATGCGTCCGGGATCATTTCCGAACCCGGGCGCGCTTCGTCTGTTTCTGGCTTCGGGGTAGCCAAAGTGGACCGTATCAATCGCGATGTTGTCATCGCCGCTGTTCTGCTGCTGTTCAGCGGCGTGTTCTTCTGGGCGAGTTTCGAGATTCGCGCACCGGACTACGGCGTTCTTTTGCCGTCCACCTGGCCGCGGGTCATCCTCGCCGTTCTGACATTTCTATCGATGATCTATCTCATTCAGTCGCTTCGGGCAGGCGCTGCCGAAACGGACGACGAGACCGATGACCGCCCCAGGAGCATCGGTGAGTGGTACGCCTATTGGCA
>JADFHH010000400.1 GCA_022567275.1 Pseudomonadota bacterium
TCATTTACAATGCTCATTTTTATTTGCGCTATCGCGCTTCGCGCTACTTGAGCGCGTAGACCGCGTGCAAATCTGGCCTTACCTAGCCGCAAGGTGGTAAGCCGATAAACCTGAATTAAGACCAGATATACTCACTGTTTCGGTTCCGGATCACTCCGGCTCCGAGCGAAGCGAGGCAAGGCCGAATGGCCGCCGGCCGGTCAGGCCGCCCTCGCGGAGGCCCCGCCGCAGGCGGGAATAGCCGTGAGCGATATAACCAAACAGCCGCGCGCCTAACCTACCCCAGCGCCGCGCGCGCTTCGCGCGGCAGCGGCACCTCGATGCCCTCAAAGGTATATTGCTTGAGCTTGTTGCGCAGGGTGCGGATGGAAATGCCGAGGATATTGGCCGCATGGGTCCGGTTGCCGAGACAATGGCCGAGCGTTTCCAGGATCAGATTGCGTTCGACCTCGGCGACGGTCTGGCCGACCAGCGTCCGGGTCACGGATTGCGCCGTTTGCGCGGCCATGGCGGCTGCCGGGTCCAGTCCATTGCCAGCCGCCGATGCGCCGTCGGGCGAACGAATGGCTTCCGCTTCAATCTCCGCGCCGCTGGAAAGCAGCACCGCGCGGTGGATTGTGTTCTCCAACTCCCGCACATTGCCGGGCCATGGATTGTCCAGCAACAGCCGCCGCGCGTCGCCCGATACGCGGCGATGGGGAACGCCATTGGCATCGGCGTATTTTTTGGCGAAATGATCCGCCAGCTCGAGAATATCCGTCGGGCGCTCGCGCAAGGGGGGCAGCTGCAGATTTACGACATTCAGCCGGTAGAACAAATCTTCGCGGAACGCGCCTTCGCGCACGGCTTGCACCAAATCCCGGTTGCTGGTGGCGATGATGCGGATATCGATGGAAATCGGCTTGGCGCCGCCGACCCGGTCGATCACCCGCTCCTGAATGGCGCGCAGCAGTTTTGCTTGCAGCCGTGTGTCCATCTCGGATATTTCGTCCAGCAGAAGCGTGCCGCCATGGGCTTCCTCGAATTTGCCGATGCGCCGGGCGATCGCGCCGGTGAACGAACCCTTTTCATGGCCGAACAGTTCCGATTCCAGCAGGTTTTCCGGGATCGCGGCGCAATTGACGCAGATGAAGGCCTTGTTCGCGCGGGCCGATCTGGAATGCACATATTGCGCAATGACCTCTTTGCCGGTGCCCGACTCGCCGGTGATCAGCACGCTGGCGCCGGATGCGGCGATCTTGTCGGCCAGGGCGATGAGTTGTTGCATTTTCC
Organism: Pseudomonadota bacterium; assembly: GCA_022567275.1. Taxonomy (GTDB): domain Bacteria; phylum Pseudomonadota; class Alphaproteobacteria; order Rhizobiales; family Methyloligellaceae; genus UBA2767. The sequence goes on from JADFHH010000400.1 coordinate 1,273, forward strand.
CGTCGCGATAGATGAGCGCGTGCGCTTCGGCCGCGACCGCTTCGAGAATGGCCGCGATCAGCTCCGGATCGGGCGGCAGGGGGATATATTCCTTGGCGCCGGCCTGGATAGCGGCGACGGCCACTCTCGCGTCATGCTCCACGCCGCACGCCACGATCGGAATATGGATATGCTCGGCCTCGAGCCGGGCGACCAACTCCGCGATATCGTGATGCACTTCGACCATCATGAGATCGGCGCCCCGCCCCGAGCGCAAATCCTTGAGCGCACTGTCGATATCCGGCGCCTGGGTCACCTGAGCGCCACGATCCATCGCCATCTTGGTCGCCGCCGTCAGCTCGCCATTCAGGCTGCCGATGATCATCAGTCTCATTGCCGTCTCCTATCGCGTCTGGCCGGCAGATCCGCCGCCATCGCCGCTCCTAATGGCTTTCGCCCTTGATAATTTCGGTCATGGTCACGCCAAGCCGTTCTTCCACGAGCACCACCTCGCCACGCGCCACCAGCCGGTTGTTCACGTAGATGTCGATGGCTTCTCCAACCTTGCGGTCGAGTTCCACCACATCGCCCTCTTTCAGTTTCAACAGCTCCGCCACTTCCATTTGCGTGCGCCCAAGCACCGCCGCGATAGTGACGGGCACGTCGAACACCGCCTCCAGAGCAGCGGCTGATGTCGTGTCGTCACTATCCGCAGCATCGCCGGGCGATGGCTCCCCCGGCGCCGGCGCAGAGGGGGTTTCCTGTTGTGAGAAGTCGGTAAGTTCGATGCTTTCGCCGCCTGTCTCTTCGCTCATTTTTGTTCTCCTGATCCGGTCATGGCTTCAGTTTCAATCCCGGTTTCCGTTTGCTTTTCTGAACCGCGCTTCTCGTCTGTCCCGGTCTCGTCTGGCGGTGGCGAGACGCAATCCATTTTCTCCAGATGGTGCTTGACGATGGCGGAAATTGCGTCGCGGATTTTTTCGCCCTCAAGCTCGATGCCGCCATCCGCCCATTGCAGGCTGCAATCTCCAATTTTTGTTTCCCGGTCGCCCAGGACGACGATTTTTCCAGTGAAGCCGCGCTCATCCGCGATTGAGCTCACGGCTTTCCGCACCGGCTCAACCAGCGCATCATTGACCCGGAACGTGACATGCGGCGTCTCGCCGATAAGCTCCAGCGCGTCGGCGAAAAGGGCTTCAAGATTAGCCTCCGGCATCCGCTTCGTCAGCTCTTCCGCGAGCAGGGTTGCCGTGGTTGTGGCCAGCGTAATCGCATTCGTGCGTATGGCGTTGCATTCGCGCTCTA
>JADFHH010000401.1 GCA_022567275.1 Pseudomonadota bacterium
GGCCGTATCGTCCGGGAAAAGTCGCTGGAACTCGGGAAGCGACCGCGGAAACGTAAGGTCATTGCGCTGCAGAACATCCATCCCCGCTTCGTCCGCCTCCCGAGCCGCTTGACGCCACACCATACATATAGTGGGTGTGGGTGACAACCGGATAGGCACGGTTTGATGTTGTAAAAGGATCGTCACTGCGGCATTTTTTGCCAGAAACACCTAACAAAGAGACGCCAGTCAAATGTCCCATAAAGAGCCATCAGAAAATTTGACGACGGGAAATATCCATCTGATCGGGCATATTGATGTGCCTGAGGAACGATCGGAAGCTGTGCAAGTCGCTCTATCTAACCATATTGCGTTGACACACGCGGAAGAAGGCTGCCTCTCATTCGATGTTGTCCCGTGCCCCCAAGTGCCTCACCGTTTTCTGGTTTCAGAGGTATTTGTCGATCAACAGGCTTTTGATGCGCATCAAAAACGGACGAAAAAATCCAGTTGGGCCAAAGTGACAGAAGGCATTCCCCGCGATTATTCCATCAGGGTACAGGACTAGCCGGAGACAAGGATGCCGGGGCTGACCCCAAGCGTCTAGGCGCGAGACCCGGAATACCGAAATCTGCATGAACATCTCGTTTTGAGAATGCATGGCGGTCTTTCGAATCACGATGTCCGTTCAGGGTCAAAACCGGCTGTTTTGACCCTCGGCCCTCGGCGGCTGCTGTTCCCGCAAGAGCGGAAATCATAGGCACTGGACATGGTTTCCAAACAAACATTTTGACTCTTATGTTCTTGTAATGTTCTATTGCGCGTCCCACGCTAATTTGAGGGACGCTCAGTGCGCAAACCCGGCACGATTGAACGGCTTTATCTCGACTTTGACGGCTTCTTCGCCTCGGTCGAGCAACAGGCGCATCCACGTCTGCGCGGGCACCCCATAGGCGTCGTTCCGTTCGAGGGTACGAACCATACCTGTGTGATAGCCTGCTCGAAGGAAGCCAAGGCGCTTGGCCTGAAGAACGTCATGAAGATACAGGACGCCAAGGCGGCCTGTCCTGACATTGTTCTCGTAGCTCAGTCCCCGGACCTGTACCGGCGCGCTCACAACGCCCTTCTGAGTGAGATTGCGGCTGTTATTCCCATCGCCGCCGTCAAATCCATTGACGAGATCACCTGCGATCTGCAGCGGCAGGACATTTATGACCCCGAAGGTCTGGCCAGCCGCATCAAGGGGCGCATCCATGATCATATAGGCCCCTACATCACCTGTTCCATAGGCTTTGCCGCCAACAGGCATCTGGCCAAGATTGCGGGCAAACAGAACAAGCCGGACGGCGTGACAATCTGGAAGCCGGAAGACATGCCGGGACCCCTGCTGTGCGTCCCCTTCGATGACATCCCGGGAATTGGCAGGCGCATGGAGCGCCGCCTGATGAAGGCAGGCATATACGATATGGCTGATGTGCTGTCCCTGCAGCCCAAGCATATGCGCAAGCTCTGGAACAACGTCACAGGTGAGCGGCTGTGGTACGCGCTCCAGGGCTATGACGTTCAGACGCCCAAATCTGGACGCAGCATGTTCGGACATGGACGCGTTCTGCCACCGACCCATAGAAGCCCTGAACACGCAGAAGAATTCTCACGGTTGCTGCTGACCAAGGCAGCGCGGCGCATGCGCCGTGCGGGGTTCTATGCAGGGCGTATCTGGCTCTGGCTCTCTATGAAGGAGAACCGATGGTTCGGGCAGTTGCCGCTCGCGATATTGCATGACGATTACGCTTGCCTCTCTGCACTGGAAGAGTTGTGGGAAAAGGCCAGGGCCGCATTGCCGGCGCACTCAAAAATCATACGCATTGGTGTTACGCTACTGGACCTCTCGCCGATGTCAGAGCGCCAGCTCGATATGCTCCTGAATGACGACAGGGAGCGCCAAAAGTGGGAGGCCGTCACAAGGGCCATCGATCATCTCAATGTTAAATATGGCAAGACTGTCCTCTCCATAGGCCCTTGGACCCCGCCGCCCGGCGGCAATGCAGGCGGCAAGATCTCCTATACGCGGATACCGACAGCCGAGGACTTCTGGTGATGAACTGGAAGAGCGACCTTCAATTGAGAGACATCGCCAGCAACCAGCGCATCGAGGCAACCTGCAAGAGATGCAGGCATACCCACTATGTGGATGCGGCAGCTCTGCTCAGGCAGCCTGAACTCCAGTTCATATAATGGATGAGCTGGAACGAATGACTGTGTGCAGAGCGCGCCGATGTGGCGGCACGGTCAGGATTGCACTTGTCCACGAGGGCGACACCGAGGGTTTCGTCGGCGGGCTAGCGTAGTCTGGGGTTTTCTTATGATGCGTTCATAGGTAATGGCTGGTCAGGGTCAATGGCAGACGTCCCTACCTGCCGTCTCTGAACTCCGCTCTGCCCCTAAAAACAGAAGTCTTGAGAAACAAGCGGGAATCCAGGGCTATCGCTTTTGGGCGGGTTTGGCTGCACGTATCAAATCCAGGATGAAATCGTCATTCCATCCTGCCTTTTTGAGTTTGCCGCGCATTGATCC
>JADFHH010000029.1 GCA_022567275.1 Pseudomonadota bacterium
GTCGAGGCTGAAATTGGCGCCGAGGTGCACTTCCACGCCGCTGGCTGTTTTCACGATCGTTACGGACCCGGACGTCGTGTGCCCGGACGCTCCGGTGAATGTGCCCCGAGCGAGGATTTCATCCGCCGACACCGCGACCGGGCTGGCAGCGATCAAAGCCGCGCCAAGCAGGGATGTCAGCAACACTCTCTTGTTCAACATGGTTCTTTCTCCAAATATCTCTTGCACGCTCCTGCGCGCGCCATGTCCGGTGCGGGATATTCCAATCTACGTTGTTGAGCAAAAACGGGATGCGCGCCAAGGGCCAAAACCGCTCAGGGGCTGATGGCGCCAGCGCCCGGGACAGGCTCTTGCCCGGCGGCGGCGACTTGCAGCGACGTGGCGTCCTGGTCGTAGATGTCGGGGCGGAAATGCACGATATCATTGTTCGTCGCCCACGCGGTCACATAGACGAAATGCACCGGCACCGGTTTGTTGAGCTTCACGGTCTTGCTCTGGGCGAGCGCGACGGTGACGTTGACCCGCATCTGGGTCCAGCCCTTCTTGTCTTCCAGCAGCCAGCCGGCCAGGTCGAGCACACGCTGCACGCGCACACAGCCCGAAGAGAAGGGGCGTGCATTGCGGTGGAACAGTTGCTTGAGCGGCGTATCGTGCAGATAGACGGTGTGCTTGTTCGGCATGTTGATGCGCACCACGCCCAGCGCATTGTTGACGCCCGGGTCCTGGCGGAATTTCCGGTTAAAGATATCCGGCGACATCCAGTCGATCTTGTCGGGCGCGATCGGTTTGGCGCCCCATGCGGGCAGGACGGAAAAATTCTCTTTGAAGAAATAGTCCGGATCCTTCCTGATTTGCGGGATAAGGTCCTTGCTGGCGATTGAGTCCGGCACCCGCCAATAGGGGAAGAAGTTGAGTTCTATGATCCTGGCCGAAAGGGGTGGCGTCTGGCGGTCCGGCTTGCCGACAATCACCTTGCTCTGCAACGCAAGTGTCCCGCCCGCGACAGCCTGCAGGGTGTATGCGGGGACATTCACCAGCACATAGCGCGCCGCCTTGTTGATCTTCATCAGGTCCTGGAGGCGAAGCAGATTGGTTTCAAGCTGGCGCAGCCGTTCCGCGGCCGGCACATTCAAGGCGCGCCGCGTGCGCGAATCGACGAAGCCGGTGACACCAAGCCCATGGCGCAACTGGTATCGTGCGACCCCCTCCTGCAACGCGGCGCCGAAAGAGCGGGGCCGGCGCGCGCGCGCGCGCACATCCCCCGTCAGTACCAGATGGCGCCGCAGCTCCTCGACATGCCGGCCATGATCGTTGAGTTGTATGGTGTTGTTGCCGGAGAATGGCCGCCAGCCCCCGCTGGCGGCGATGTTGCGGTAACGCGCGATGGCCTGGCCCAGCCCGTCAATGGCCTGCTGGCTCACAAACGGAATATTGGTCTGATAGTCCGGGCCAAGCTTCGCCGTAAAAGCATCGCTGAACTGCTGCCTGCGGGCGCGCCGCTCCTGAAGCGTCAGTTCTTGTTTTTCAAACCACCCCTCGGCGGCCTGGCTCATGGCCGGGGCGGACCACAACAGCCATGAAACCCCCAGGCTCGCCGTCACGGCCAGGGCGAAGCGCAAATCCATGGCGCGCCGGGGACTCGATTTATTTTGCTGGTGCGAAGAGATTGGTTCTTGCCCTGTCATTGTTTTGGCGCACAGCCATGGCGAGTTGCCGCGAGGAATTACCATACATGTCTTGATGTCATAAAAATGGTGTGAACAACAAGCTCACGCGCGATCAAATATTCTTACAAGTCCGCGAGCGGGTGGTGTGCGTAATTCTGCAGAGGGTATCTCGCAAAGAGGGGATTTGGATATCGATCGGGTTTTTGATTTGCGCTATCGCTTTGGTCCTTGGGGCCATTCGGTCTTGCCTCGCTTCGCTCGGGACAGAGCGTGTTTTTCCCTGCGCTACTGGAGCATGAGAGAAGGCCTACGCCGCTCACCCCGGATTTGGCGCGCCGAACATCCGGTCGCGGGCATTCTCGATATGTGTGCGCATCGCGGTTCGCGCGGCTTCGCCATCGCCGGCCATGATGGCCTCGAAAATATTTTTGTGCTCCTGGTAGATTCTCTCCAGGCGCGCGTGATTGTCCTTGCCTGAGATTTTTTGCGCGACTTCGCTTCCCTGTGTGATGCGGTCGTGCAGGGAATCCTGAATCGACACGAACAAATTGTTACCGCTCGCCGCGGCAATCGCATAGTGGAAGCGGGAGTCCACTTCTCTACCGTCCGCTGAAGTGTTGAGAAGGCTTGCCAAACCGTCAAGCGCCTGCTCGATCGCTTCGACATCGCCGAAATCTCTGCGCCGGGCGGCGAGAAGCGATGCTTCACTTTCGACAGCGAGGCGCAATTCCCAGTAGCGGAACAGATCGGCAATGCCGCCGGCCGAGGCAAATTTTATGAAGTCGGGCGCCGGGCGCCGTTGCACAAAGCTGCCGGAGCCTTTTTTTGTCGTCACCAGCCCGTCGGCGTTGAGGCGCATGATCGCTTCACGCACGATGGGGCGGGAAACTTCAAACATCTCGCAAAGCTCTTTTTCCGAAGGCAGCTTCGCGCCCTGCAATATCCGTCCCGAAACGATCTGTTGCAGAATTTGCTCATAGATTTGGTCGGCGAGGCGCAATTGCCGCGCCGGGGGGCGCGCGACCAAATCGATCGTTGCCATGCCGCGGCGTTTGGCTTTCCTCGTCTGTGTCAATGACATGCTTCAGGTCCGCTTCAATTATCCCTTGGTCGCGCCCGAGGTCAGTCCCGACATGAAATAGTCGAGGAAGAAAACATAGACAAAAACGATCGGCAACGACGCCGTGATCGCGCCTGCCATCAGCGCGCCCCAAAAATAAATATCGCCGCGAATGAGTTCCGCGATCACGCCGACCGGCGCCATCTTCTCGGTCGTGCTGGAGATGAAGGTGAGCGCATAGAGAAACTCGTTCCAGCACAGCGTAAATGAAAACAGCGTGGCGCACATGATGCCTGGAATGGCGATGGGAATCACCACCTTGAACAGCACCTGTATGCGCGAGCACCCGTCGATCAGGGCCGCCTCCTCGATCTCCTTGGGAATGCTTTTCAAGTACCCCATGATCAACCATGTCGAGAACGGAACCAGGAAGGTCGGGTAGGTGACCACCAGGGCCCACCTGGAATCCGCTAACCCCAGGAAATTGACCACCTGGTTCATGGGCAGGAACAACAGCGCGTGGGGCACCAGATAGGTCACGAAAATGGCCACCGCGAAGACCGCCGCACCCGGGAAACGCAACCGCACCAGGGCGTAAGCGGCAAAGACGGAGATTACCAGCGATATCGCGGTGGCGAGGATGGAAACCTGGAAGGAGTTGGATATCCAGGTCACGAAACTGGTCTCGAAAAACAGCTCGCGATAGTGAGCTAGAACAATCCCCTTGCTGATCCAGAAGGGCGTCGCGCTCAAATCATAAAGTTCCCGGTCGGACTTGAACGACGAGATTAACATCCAGACGACCGGGAACAGGGCAAAGATCAGGAACGGGACCAGCGGCAGATAGGTGCCCAAAGCCTTTCTTATCAACTGCCGCGCCTGGTTCATGAGTCATCCTTCCGCAGAACGCCGAGGGTGATGAACACCACCAGCAGCAAGACCGGGAACATGAACATCGAAATGGCGGCGCCGCGCCCCAGATTTCCCGAGATCAGGCCGACGGTATGGGCCAGGGTGGCGAAAACATGGGTTGAGTTGACCGGACCCCCCTGGGTCAGGATATAGATGATCTCGAAGTTGGAGAATGTCAGAACGGCGGAAAACAGGATGACGATGAACATCACCGGCTTGAGCATCGGCAAGGTGATATACCAGAATTTGGCGATCGGTCCCGCGCCATCGATTTCGGCGGCTTCGTAAAGCTCCTTCGGGATCGAAACCAGCCCGGCGAGGAAGCAGATAGCGAAAAAGGGCAAGCCCCGCCACGTGTTGACCAGGATCACGGAGAACATCGCCCAGCCCGGCCTGCCCAGCCATGGCACACCATCCTCGGACAAGCCCAATTCGCGCAGGGTCCAGTTGAAGACGCTGAAAAGGGGGTCGAACATCCACATCCAGCCGATGGTGCTGAGCGCGGCGGGAATGACCCAGGGCAAAAGGATCGCGCCGCGGACGAATCTCTGGCCGACGAACTCCTTGTTGAGAAGCAGGGCCAGGCCCAGCCCGAGAACAAGTTTCAGGGCAACCGAGGAAAAGGTGAAGAGGAAGGTGTTGCGGATGGAGCGCAGGAAAAGTTCGTCGCCGAAGAGGTAGACGTAATTTCCAAAGCCGATGAACTGACCCCAATTACCGACCCTGGCGTCGGAGACGGACAGCCAGACGGCCATCATGAACGGGTACACCACCAGACACAGAATCAGGAGCATGGCCGGGGTGACCAGCATATAGCCCATCGCGGTTTCGCCCTCGAGACGCTGTCGCAGCCGCTGCCAGGTGGCGCCCGGGCGTTCGATGGCGGTCACGCTTGCCACATGTTTGCTCCACTTGTGGATGCGAACCCATCCGGCAAGTGCCGGAAGCTCAATGAAATAAAACGATGGCCCCGAAGGAGTTTGAAGTTCCTGGGGGCCATCGAGACATCGGTTTGGAAGTTACCCGGCGTAGATCTTCTTGATATCTCTTTCCGCATCTTCCATCGCCTGCTTGACCGGCGTGCCGGTCACCGCCTTGGCGAACATGATCGGCACCACGTAACGATGCGAGACCTCGGTCGCGTGCCGGTCAGCCTCGGCCGGCCAGCCATCGATGTGCATGTATTTAGGCGAGTCCAGGGTTGCCATCTTCTTGGGATCTTCCCTGAACACCTTGTGGTCGGTAAAGGCCGGAAGCGGGGAAAGATTGTACCCCCCGGCCGCCTGCATGCCGGCGCGGAAATTGGCGTTCTCGAAGTGAAAACGGATGAAGTCCTTGGCCGCTTCGATGTGCTTCGAGAACTTCCAGATGCCGAGCCCATAGACGACGCCGTATTCGTGCCTGCCGGCCGGGCCGGTGAGTCCCGGAAGATGCTCGAACTTTTCGGCCAGCTCGGGGAACTTCCGCTGGGCGACGATATAGATGCTGAGCGGATTGAGAGTCCACGAACCCTTGCCAGAATGCATGAACTGGTTGTTGGAGCCGTCACCCCAGGCCAGAACCTCCTCGGTCATGCCCTTGGAATAGCACTCCTTGACCAGCTCGATGGCTTCGGCCGTTTGCGGCGAGTTGATGGTGACGATCTTGTTCTTGTCCACCGTCGAGCCGCCGAAACTCCACAAAATGGCATAGAGCGTGTCGAAGGAGTCGTTGGTCTGGCTGATGGCGAAGCCGATGGGATGGCCGCTCTTTTTGAGTTTTTCGCCCATCGCCGGAACCTCGCGCCAGTCCTTCGGCGGGGCGGCGCCCGCGGCCTTGAAATAGTCCGGCCGGTAAACTTGAACGAATGCCCAGGCGCCCCATGGAATGCCAAGCCAGCGGCCGTTGACGATGTTGGCCTGCTTGCCGAAGCCGAACCAGTCGCCATGTTCCTTGGCGATTTCCGCCGCCAGATCACTGACGTCGGCGAGATCGTTCTGATAGAGATGGGCTTCGGCGCCGCGCAGCAATATGATGTCGTGGCCGGCCTTGGCCTGGGCCTCGGCGGCGACCTTAACCCGCTTTTCCTTGTGGTGTATGGTGTCGATGCGGGTCTTTATGCCGGTTTTCTTGGCGAACGCCGCGCCCTGCTTTTTGAGTTCCGCGTCGAATTCCTTGATGAACCAGTTGCGCCCCAGATAGGTCAATTCCCCCTTGGCCGCCAGGGCTGGCGCCGTCCCGCTTTTCAGTATGGCGGCCATACCGGCAGGCGCGCCGGCCATGACGCCCATAAACTGGCGTTTGTTCAATTTTATGGACCTGGTTTTGGACTTGCCCTTTTGTGTCATGGTTCGTCTCTTCCCTTAAGCCATGGCCCAACATACCCCTGGTATGAGACATTCGTTTCACATCACGGACACGGCGCCGTTGGCATTGGGCCGCGAAAGTGCCGCACACAAGCCCGGGCCAGCGCAAGCGTTGAGTCGACTGTCGCATCGCCTGGTCCAAGTGCGGCGGGCAATTCCGTGCAGCCGAGAATGACCGCCCTGGCGCCTTTGCCGGTAAGGGCCTCGATCGCCGCAAGAAATTCGCTCCGGGCGAAATCGAGCTTTCCGCCCTTGACCCATTCAATGGCGCGCGTGACGCGCTGCTGGCTCGCCTCATCGGGGATCAGGGCGCGCAAGCCATTCTCGATGAGCTTGTCTTGATAAAACCCGGAATGAAGCGTTCCTGGCGTCGCAAGCAGGCCAATCGCTGCATCGCTCAACCCGCGCGCGCGAATATCGGCAATGACCGCATCGGCGATATGGATGAAGGGAAGTCCGCTTTGCGACACAATTTCATCGAACCAGTGATGCGCCGTATTGCACGGCATCGCGCCTATAGTGGCGCCGCCAGACTTTAGCGCACTCGCATGTTCCACAAGATCGGCCAAAGGCGATGGACCGCCATCCAGCAGTGCCGCTGTTCTCTCCGGGATCTGGGGAATTGAACGAATGATGACCGGCAGATGATCGGCATCCTTTTCAGCCGGCGTATTTTCCACCAGCTTCGTCAGGAAGTCGGCGGTCGCCAGCGGCCCCATTCCTCCAAGAACGCCAAGCATACCTTGTTTCCCGTAATGATCGCGTTGCCCGGAACTCTAGAAGGAATTCGATCCCACCGCGAAGTCGCGCCGTGCGGCGCGGATGGTGACGGAGAACCCGGCGATCACGTCGATCAGCGTAATCAGCGTTATTAAGAAAAACAGCGAAGTCGCGGCTTCGGGAATCACCAGAAACTCAATGATGCAGACGATGAGGACGATAGTCGACAAGGCATGGTCGATGAGAGATTTGCCGCTTGTCCGCGTCGCCTTGAGAATCTCGATGAACAGCAGGAACAGCGTGCCGGTGATCAACATATCGGCGAGGGTAAACGTCCAGGTGACGCCTGACATCATCGGCAACTGAAACACCGTTGTATCGAACGGCGTCCCGGTCATGAATACGATTGCGTTGTAGGTGATCACCGATAGAAACAGATAGGGCAAACTCAGGATCATGGCCTCTTTCCTGGTCTAGAAATCGTCCTTCGGCTCCAGAATCTGACGCCCGCGATACTTGCCGGTCTTCAGGTCGATATGGTGCGGCCGGCGCAACTCGCCACTGTCCTTGTCCTCGATATATGTGGGGTCTTTCAACGCATCGGTCGATCTGCGCTGTCCACGCGTCGCCGGCGACACTTTTCTCTTGGGAACGGCCATTGAAGTCTCTCCATATTGCATCGCCGCCGGATTTTCATATCATTCAGGGCGAGCCCGGGCTCAATCGCAGCCCTTATACTTTCATTCTCATGGGAATGCCAGCGGTTGCGAGGTTGATGGTTAGTCACTTGGCGTAAATGCAATCGAGCGGCGCGCCGCCTTGTTTCAGCCTCTGCTCCATACGCCGTGCCAGCGCGCGCGTTTTGGGTCCCGGCCGTCCGGCGCTGCGCACATGCGGGTTGGGCAGGGCGGCGGCCAGTTGCGCCGACTGGCGCAAGGTCAACTTCGCCGCGCTGGTGCGAAAATGGTGGCGCGCGGCGGCCTCGATGCCGAACACGCCGGAGCCCCACTGCGCGATATTGAGATAAATCTCCAGCATGCGCCGCTTCGGCCACAGCGCGCTCATGACATAAGCGAGCGGAATTTCGATTGCCTTGCGCACATAGCTGCGCCGCGGCCACAAAAACAGATTCTTGGCGGTTTGCATCGCAATTGTGCTGGCCCCGCGCGGACCGACCCCGCGCTTTCCGGCGCGCTCTATGGCGTCTTCAACCGCATTCCAGTCGACGCCCCAATGGCTGCAAAAGCGGGCATCTTCGAAGGTCACAATGGCGCGCACCAGATGCGGCGAGATGTCTTGCAATGCAACCCAGCGGTGCTTGAGGGTGCGCCCGGCCAAGGCATCGGCGATCATCAGGCTTGAGTAGGGCGGGTTGACGAAGCGGATGATGAGGATGAGAGCCAGCACCGCAGCCAATACAAACGCGCCAATTCTTGCCAGCAGTCGCACAACGGTTTTGCGGTGGGAGGCCATGGGCGCTCTTGTAGCGCTGTGCCCATGCAGCGGCAACGGACATGGACGCTCGGGGCAAAAACGCGTAGGGGAAACATGAGGGTATGCGATGACACTGACAGAGCAGATTTCGGCCGTCGCGGCGCGCGTCGAGCAACGGCTTACCGGTTACCTCGCCGGGGTTCGCGGGCCCGCCCAGCCGCCCGAACGGCTCGCCGAAGCCATGCGCTATGCGGTACTGGGCGGCGGCAAGCGGCTGCGGCCGTTCCTGCTCATCGAATGCGCGGCGCTGTTCGGTGTCAAGCTCGAGAACGCGCTGGATGCGGCCGCCGCGCTTGAATGCGCTCACTGTTATTCGCTCGTCCATGACGATTTGCCGGCCATGGATGACGATAATTTGCGCCGCGGCCGTCCGACGCTGCATCTGGCGTTTGACGAGGCGACGGCAATCCTCGCCGGCGACGGCCTGCTGACGCTCGCCTTCGAAATCCTCGCCACACCGCAAACCCATTCCGACCCGGCGGTGCGCGGCGCGTTGACGCTCGGACTGGCGCGTGCGGCCGGTTGGGGGGGCATGGCGGGCGGGCAGTCGCTGGACCTCGAAGCGGAAGGCAAGACGCTCAAGGTCGATGAAATTCGCTATTTGCAGGCGTTAAAAACCGGCGCGCTGATTGAATATGCCTGCGCCGCGGGAGGAATTTTGGGCAAGGCCGAAGGCGCGGACCGCATGGCCCTTGAAACTTTCGGGCGCCTGCTGGGGCAAGCATATCAGCTGGCCGACGATTTGCTCGATGTCACGGGTGACAAGCACAAGCTCGGCAAGGAGACGGGCAAGGATGGAAGAGCAGGCAAGGCGACGCTGGTGGCGGTGCTCGGCGTGGACAAGGCGCGTCTTGAGCTTGAGCGGCTGGAGCGCGAGGCGATAGCATCACTGCAGCGCTTTGGCGCGCGCGCGGACACCCTGGTTGAGACGGCGCGATTCGTCAGCCGTCGTGAGCACTGATTTTTTTTTACTATTAAGGGGACAGTTTACTTACTATTAAGGGGACAGTTTACTTAATTCGGCACGGGTCAGAACTGCCTGACCCGATCGATTCAGAATTAAGTAAACTGTCCCCTTAATAGTAAGTAAACTGTCCCCTTAATAGTATTAATTTGCACCGAAGCGCTGCTCGATATAGTCCTCAACCAGCGCCTTGAACTCATTGGCGATATTTTTTCCGCGCAGGGTCATGGCCTTTTTGCCGTCGATAAAAACCGGCGCCGCGGGCTGCTCGCCGGTGCCGGGAAGCGAGATGCCGATGTCGGCGTGCTTGCTTTCGCCAGGACCGTTCACGATACAGCCCATCACCGCCACGGTGAGCGTCTCGACGCCGGGGTAACGCGCCCGCCATTGCGGCATCGATGTACGCAGATGCGCCTCGATGTCCTGGGCCAGCTCCTGAAACACGGTGCTGGTGGTGCGCCCGCATCCAGGACACGCCGCCACTTCCGGCGCGAAGCTGCGCAAACCAAGCGATTGCAAGATGTCCTGGGCCACGCGTACTTCCAGCGTGCGGTCGCCGCCGGGCTCGGGCGTGAGCGAGACGCGGATGGTGTCGCCGATGCCCTGCTGCAACAAAATGCCGAGCGCGGCGGCGGAACTGACGATGCCCTTCGACCCCATGCCGGCTTCGGTCAGCCCAAGATGCAGCGCGTAGACACTGCGCGCCGCCAATGCTGAATAAACGCTGATCAGGTCCTGCACCGCGCTGACCTTGGCGGAGAGCACAATCCTGTCCGCCCCGAGTCCCAGCGCTTCGGCGCGCTCCGCGCTTTTCAGCGCCGAAAGCACCATCGCCTCATGCAGCAC
>JADFHH010000030.1 GCA_022567275.1 Pseudomonadota bacterium
CACATCATGGCGGCACATCCTCCAGATGGACGAATTTGACGCCGACCAGATCAGCACCCTTGCCGCCCGGATAAATTGTGTAGTTGTCGCCCGGAATAGATCACACGCGCGTGGGTTTCCCTGGTGCGTTCCAACCGTTCTCGACATGTTCTCTCTAGACAAGAGACTGGGTTTGCGAATCAATAGGATCAGTGATTCGGGGATGCGGCACAGCTCCGGATTCACACGAGGAGAAGTTTTAAGAGGGGGCCCGAGATGGCGCGGACTCGCACCGCGCGCCAGGACGGTGGCACGTTCGCGGCGAGCGGAACATTTCAACAGTTCAGCGTAAATCATCTGCAACGGTATTTTTCAGAACAGTCCCTGCGTCGGCTGATACCCTATCTGCTAACCCTGTTTCTCGTGACATTGCTGGCCGGCGCGCTCAGCCACTTTTATTACGGCAAGCGCATCGCCACCGACGATGCCCGTATCCAGCTTTCACTGATCGCCGACACCATCGCGGCCAAACTGCACAATACCAGCGGGCCGAAACTGTCCGATTGGCAATCCCGGCTTGCGGCGAGCCTGCCGGCAAGGGCAACGCTGGAAGGCCGCCAGATATTGCTTTCCGATGCGTCGGGCAAAATACGGGCCGTGGCGCCCATTACCGCGAATGGCGCGGGGAGAACCCTTGTCCAGATATTGGGCAAAAACCAGCCGGTGAGCATATTCGCCGCCCAGGCAGGCGTCATGGAGTTTATTCTGAGCGATGGACGCGAAGCACTGGTTACGGTCCGCAATATCGCCAACTCGCAAGCCGCGCTCACGCTCCTGCAGCCAACAGGCGCCGCGCTTGAAAAATGGCGCCGGCAATCAGCCATGGGCACCACGTTATTGTTGACCACCGGTATGCTGCTGTTGCTGATCAGCGTCTCTTTCCGCTGGCTGTCAGAACGTAGCGACCGGGCGGAGGCTGCTTTGGCGACCAGGGAGCGGGATATGGACATCCTGTTCGATACATCGCGCGTCGGGCTGTGGGACTGGAATGTGGCGCGCGGCCATGTCCGCATCTCAAAAAGCATGAATGCGCTGATGGGATGGAGTGAGCGGGAAGAAAGCGTACCATTCGGGGATATCGCCGCCGCACTCCACCCGGAGGACAATCTCTATGCAGCCGTAGAGGCTGCGATACACCGCGGTTCGGAGAGGGTCGATGAGACGTTCCGTGTCCGTCATGAAAACGGTACCTGGACGACCCTGCATCTTCAGGGATTTTTCCGGCGTGAGGGGGCTGGCAACGAGATTCATCTGGTCGGCGTCGTGTCGGAAGAAAAACCCGACGAGAACTGCCCGCACGCAGCTCTGGCGCAGGATGACCGGCTGCACGACGCGGTCGCGGCTATTTCGGAAGCCTTTGTGCTTTGGGACGTGGATAACCGTCTGGTGATGTGTAACGAGAAATATCAGGAATTCTACAATCTGACAGACGAGGCCGTGGTTCCAGGTACGCCCTACGAACATGTCATTGCCGAAGCAACCGCCCCTGTGGTGCGCACGCGCATCACGGTAAGTAACAACAAGAATGCAGGCGCGCGCACCTATGAGGCGCAGCTTGAAGATGGCAGCTGGCTGAACATAAATGAACGGCGCACCAAGGAGGGCGGTTATGTCAGCGTTGGCACCGACATTACATCGCTGAAACAGAGCGAACAGCGTCAATTGAAGAGTGAGGATGAACTCAAGGCGACCATCACCGATTTGCGCCATTCGCGGCGCGAACTGGAACAGCAGAAACAGCAGCTCGTCGATTTGATGGAAAAATATGTGCTTGAGAAGAACCGCGCCGAGGCGGCCAACCGCGCAAAGTCGGAATTCCTGGCCAATATCAGCCACGAATTGAGAACCCCGCTCAACGCCGTCATCGGCTTTTCCGAAGTCATGACGAACAATTTGTTCGGTCCCCTGGGCAATAAGAAATATCAGGAATACGCCCACGACATCCATGAGAGCGGCAAACATTTACTGGAAGTCATCAATGACGTTCTCGACATGTCCAAAATCGAGGCGGGCCGCATCAATCTCGACATCGATACTCTGGACGCAGGGGAAATAATCGATGACAGCATCCGCGTTGTCGCCCCAACCGCCACCGAGAAATCCATCAAGGTCAGGCGCACCGGATTGAAACAGCTTGAGATACGCGCCGACAAGCGCGCCTTGAAACAAATCCTGCTGAACCTGCTGTCCAATGCGATGAAGTTCACGCCGAGTGGAGGCAAGGTGACTGTCCGCCTCACCAAGGCCAGGGGATATGCGAAAATCATGATTGCCGATACCGGCATAGGCATCCCCGAGGAGAAACTCAAAAAGCTGGGCAGGCCCTTTGAGCAGGTGGAAAACCAGCTGACCAAGAGCCACAGGGGCTCTGGCCTGGGACTGGCGATCTCGCGCTCACTGGTGGAAATGCATGGTGGCAAATTCGAAATCGCCAGTGTTGAGTCCAAGGGCACGACGGTGATGTGTCATTTGCCGCTCAAGCCGATTCTCTCCGAGGATGACGGTGTCGCTTCAGGGCAAAGCCTGAACCGGTTGTGAGCTATTGAGGCGGCCCCCGCATGCCGTGCGGGTGGCGCCAGGGTCTGCGGCGATGTCTGAAACCGGCGTGAATTAGTTTCACAAGCTCCTGCCGTTCATTCAGCGTCAAATCCTTCAACAAATCCATCATCATGGTATGCATGGATTGGTGCCTGCCAATCTCGATAGTCCTCAGCTGGCCAAAGGCCTGGGCGACCTTTTCCTCGTTATATTCGTCAGCCAGAACGGCCGCCTCGGCGGCACGGCGCGCTTCACGGATCTGTTTTCTTAACGGTCTCACGCTGGCGCGATGACGCTTGAGAAACTCGGTTGCGCGCCGCCGTTTGGCAGCGGGCAATTGCTTCATAAATTTCTCGATGGCGCCGGTAAAAATGCGATTGGGCGCTGCTGCATGACCACCAGTGCCGTGGCTCCAGATGCGCCCCGCAACCAGCCCCACGAACAGCAGATTGAGCCCGAGCGAAATTATCAGCAGCGGCCGGAGCCAGCGCCGTTTCTTCTCTCCGTTCGCCGCATCGTCCTGGCGTTTATCCTTGCTCACAGCGGTCCTTCCTCACCTACCCCGGCGCCATCTTCCAGCCAGGAAATGGTGTCCTCACCGCTATTGGACGCCACCTGAAACGCGCCATCGACCACAGTTGCGCCAATGCCGGCCACCCCCAGATAAAGCCCGAAGACGAACGACGCGGCCAGCGCCGCCGCAGGCCACATGGCCCTGACGCGGCGCGCGGGCATTGCTTGCACCGAACGGGAACGTGCCGTGTCGATTGGAATGATGCGGGCGCCACGGCCGGTGTCCCCGAGTGCGGCGGCGAAAATTCGTGCTTTGAGAGGTGCACTGGCCTTCGATGCGGGCGCGGTATCCAGAACGCGTGTCAGCGCCCGCGCCTCTCCAAGCAGCTGCCGGGCATCCGGGTCAGTCTCAATGAAGGCTTGCAATGCACCGCGCTCGTGCGCGGGCCATCGGTCCGCATCAGCGCCAAAAACGTCCAGCACCCTCTCCAGCCGGGCGAGTTGTTGTTGAGTATTTTTTCCTTCATTCATATGCAATCACTCATCAATCCGGCACGTCGGGCAAAAACGCCTTCCAGTGCGTGGCCAGGCTCTTCTTTAGCGCCCGGCGGCCGCGCCCCAAAAGAGATTCCACCGCCTCCGCGCTGGCGTCCATGGTTTCCGCAACGGCTTTCATGGACAGATTTTCGTAGTGAAACAATACCAGCGCCACGCGCTGACGTTCGGGCAAAGCCTGAAGCGCCGCGTCCATATAGTCCCGCAAATCGGTTTCCTCGAGGGCCTGGAGCTGTGTGGCGCCGCTGCTGATTTCCGGCAACCGGTCCACGGTTTGCTCCTTGCGCGCGCGCAATCTGTCGATGCAGGAATTCACCGTGACGCGGTAGAGCCATGTGGAAACCCGCGCGCGGCCGCTTTGCCATTTCGAAGCCTGCTTCCAGAGCCTCAAGAATACATCCTGGGTCACATCTTCGGCTTCCATATCGTCCCCCAGAATGCGGCGCGCCACGCCAAGCACCCGGTCGATGCCCGAGTCCACGAGCTGCTGAAAGGCCTGAGCATCGCCTTGCGACACCCGCGCCATCAACGCCTGATCGGCCTGCCTTGCCTCGTCTCGCGAACCACCGGAACGGGGATGCGCCGGGTCCGGTTTCGCCTCGTCTGGTGGCACGTTTGCGGTTCTCCACGGCTGCAACCGTTACACTCTCCACATCTTATGGCGCTTATGGCGTGGCATGGCATGCCTTTATCACAATCCGGCCGGGCCGCTTGTTAAGGTCATACGGAAAAAGGGGGTTAAGTCCGTCGCGAAAAAAGCGCACAATCGCAAACGCTAGCAAACGATACGCTCATACAACTGGCGCACGCCAGCGATGCTGGTGAACAAATGATCCTCCAGCGCCGTGAAATCCGGCATATCAGCAGCGCGCGCGAGCAATGTTTTGAGGCCGGTGGAAGCGGTATTCGGATCAAACGGCCGCTCCAGACAGAGCCTGAGCAGCTGGTTCAGGTCGTGATAGAGGCTGGCGGCGGGAATGAGCACTTGCGCGTCAGCGGGCGTTAGCACCCCTGCGGCCGCAAGCTTCTCAAGGCTCCGCGCCGTGTTCTGGTCCAGCACTTGCGGATTCCCGTGGGCGGCGATGATCTGCAAAAACTGGGCGATGAGTTCCAGATCAACAAGCCCGCCCCGCACCTGTTTGATATCCCACCCATCGCCGGTGCTTTTTTGCTTGTCGATCCGGGCGCGCATCTCGTGCACATCAGCCGCGATCTTCTCCCGATCGCGTTTTCGCGTGAGCACATCGCGGATAGCCCCTTCGACTTTCTCCCTTAACTTGTCAGGGCCGGACACGATGCGGGCACGGGTCAGCGCCAGATGCTCCCAGGTCCAGGCGTGATTGTTCTGATAATCGACAAAGCCATCAAAATGCGTGGCGACAGGGCCGGCATGGCCTGAAGGCCGCAACCGCATATCGACGTCATACAGCGACCCTTGCGCGGTTTGCGCCGAAAGCGCGCTGATGAGCCGTTGCGTGAAGCGGGCATAATACTGGCCCGGGGCGAGCGGACGCGCGCCATCGGACGGCCCGGCATCCTCGGCAAAATCATAAACGATGATGAGATCGAGATCGGAAGCCGCCGTCATCTCACGGCCACCGAGCTTGCCCATGGCGATGACTACGGCTTCGCCGCCCTCGATGGCGCCATGAGTGCGGATCAACTCCTGCTCCACCTGGGAGTGCAGAGCGGCAATAAGCGCGCGCGCCAGACGCGCATAGGCGCCGCCCGCCTGATCGGCGCCGATGGTGCGGGAAAGAATACGCACGCCGATGAGGAAGGCCTGTTCCTGCCCGGCCTTGCGCGCCCTGTCCAGGCAGTCCTGATAGTCCTGCGCCGTGGCCAGTTCCCGCGATATCAAATCCTCAAGATCATTTCGCGACGGCAAGTCTCCAAAGAAACCGGGATCGAGAACCGCATCGAAAATCTGACTGCGGCGGCTCAGCACCCGCGCCAGCCGGGGGGCCGTGCCCATGATATCGGCGATCAGCCGCAACAGGCTGGGGGTGGAACGCAGCAGGGAGAAAAGCTGCACGCCGGCGGGCAATTCCCGCAGGAACCGGTCGAAGGAGATGAGCGCCGCACCTGGATCACCCGTCGTCACAATGGCTTTGAGCAGCTCGGGCAGGATTTCGGCAAGGCAATCGCGCGCGCGTTGGCTGCGCGTCGCCGCATAGCGGCCCGAGCGCCAGCCGCGGATAATTTCGCTCACCGCTTCGGGATCGTCGAACCCGGACTCTTTCAATGCCGCGAGAGTTTCCGGCGACTCGTCATCGCCGCGAAACACTGGCGCCTGTCCTCCCGTATGGTGAACCGGCAAACCCACGAACAGGGCGTCATAATGCTTCTGTACCGTTGTCAACTGCTCTACAAGCGCATCGGAAAAGGCGTCCGCGCCCTCAAACCCGCAAAAGCAGGCAATGCGTTCCAGATCGTCCGGGTCAGAGGGCAGTTTGTGAGTCTGCTCATCGGCGATCATTTGCAAGCGATGCTCGAGTTTGCGCAAAAAACGGTAGGCTTCGGTAAGTTCCTCTGCATCGGGTGCCTCAATCCAGCCCTTGCGCGCGAGCATCTCAAGTGTCGCGAGGGTTTGCGGCGTTCTTAGATCTGCCTGCCTGCCGCCTGCTATGAGTTGCTGCGTCTGGGTAAAAAATTCAATTTCCCGGATGCCGCCACGGCCAAGCTTTATGTCATGCCCCGCGACCGCGATTTGCGCATGGCCCTTGAATTCATGGACCCGGCGTTTCATGGCGTGGATGTCCGCGAGTGCCGCGAAATCGAGATATTTGCGCCAGATAAAGGGTGCGAGCTGGTCGAGAAACATTTTTCCGGTTTCAATATCCCCAGCGATCACGCGGGCCTTGATGAGGGCGGCGCGTTCCCAGTTTTGCCCGAAACTTTCATAATAGCTGAAGCCGGCATCGGTGGAGAGGGCAAGCTGGGTGGCGCCCGGATCGGGCCTGAGGCGTAAATCGGTCCGCCAGACATAGCCTTGTGCCGTGCGCTCCTGGAGCAGGCGCACAAGATCGCGCGTCAGGCGGACGTAAAACGGGGCCGGTTCGATGCCCTCTTTCAAGTTTGAACGGCTGGTGTCGAAAAAGACGATCAGATCGATATCGGAGGAATAGTTGAGTTCGCGCGCGCCGAGTTTGCCCATGCCGAGGACAAAATAACCGCATCCCTGCTCTGGCGCGTCCGGCCTGGCGGCAACAATGTTACCGCTGTGCGCGGCGCGCGCCAGCAGGAAGCGTACCGCGCAGGTGACGGAGCGGCCGGCCGCATCGCTGAGCGCTTCTGTCACATCGTCAATGCTCCAGACGCCGCCGATATCGGCCAGTGCGATGGCCAGAGCGATGCGGCGCTTATGGTCGCGCAACAGGGCCATCGCTTGTTTTTGCGCGCTCGCATCCGCCATGTCGCGGGCAAGCTGTTCCCCCAGCCTGGCCAGATATTTATCCGGATCGTTTGTCAGGCACCCCAACAGCGCGTGCGGGTCGCGTATCATCAAACCGCTCAGATAGGGGGAAACGCCGGCGACAGTGGTCAGAAGATCGCGAACCTTTTGCTCGCGATCGATGAGACGCCCAAGCGCGCTCAAGCCGGGATCGGCATCGATCGCGGCTTTCAGACCCTCAAGCGACTGCCTGGCCCTGTCGCGGTCATAGACCGGCGGGAGAACCGAAATGCGCTGATAGAATTTCCCCAAGCCATCCCCCTGATGCGCCGGCAGGAAAGTTAAGCTGCGCCGGTTGACCCATTGTGATTGCTCTTGAGCGGCAAAGACAATACCGCGCGCAGGCCCGGTTTGTTGTCCTCCAGCCGCACCTCGCCGCCATGTGAGCGTGCAATAGCGGCAACCAGGGAGAGGCCGAGACCGCTGCCGGGGCGCGAGCGGCTCTCCTCAAGGCGCACCAAACGCATGAGCGCCCGCTCGCGATCCTTTTCGGGAATTCCCGGGCCGCTGTCTGAAACAGTGAGCACAATGTCGTCATCGATCCGGGCAGCTGAAACTTCGATGGCCCCGCCGGCGCCATCGTCACTGCCATATTTGATGGCGTTGTCGATCAGGTTTGCCAAAGCCTGGCCAATCAACTGCCGGTTTGCCATAAAATGCAAGCCGTTGGGGGCAAGCGCTGTCAACGAAATACCCTTGTCTTCCGCCGCCGGTGCGTAAAGTTCCACGACATCGAGGATCAATGCACCCCCATCGATCTGTTCCATCTCCTCGCTTGCGGCGCCGGATTCCAGCCGGGCAATGCTCAACAGGCCGTTGAAGGTTTTGATGAGGCCGTCCGCCTCCTCGATGATGCTCTCCAGGGATTGCCGGTAGGACTTCGCAGTGCCCTTCTCGCGCAACGCCGCCTCGGCGCGATTGCGCAAACGGTTCAGCGGCGTCTTCAGATCATGGGCGATATTGTCGGAAACTTCGCGCATGCCCGCCACCAGTTGCTCGATGCGCTCCAGCATGACGTTGAGATTTTCCGACAAGCGGTCGAATTCATCGCCGGAGCCGGTGACCGGCACGCGTTTCGACAGATCGCCAACCATGATGCTCCGGCTGGCGTCGGTCACGGCGTCGATCCGGGTGAGGAGGCCGCGGCTGACCACCCACCCGCCACCAAGCCCCACCAGCGCCATAAAGCCAAGCCCGAGGAAAAATGCCGACCTCACCACCCGCTCAAACACACGCCGATCTTCGATATCTCTCCCCACGAGAATCCGGAAACCGCCCGAAAGACGGAAAACGCTGGCCAGAGCGAGGCGTGATTCCGTCCCTTTCTGCCCGCGTCTGTCATAAACAAATTCAACCCGGCCGGTAGAGTTCCAGAGATCCCTTGAGACCGAGGTCAGATTGCCCGCGACGTGCTGGCCATCCGCGTCGGTGACCAGATAAAGGCAGTTGCCGGGCGTGAGGCTGCGGTTGGCGATTGTCCTGGCGAGGGTGAACATGCCGCCCGAGTGGTATTGCTCCGCCAGCCCCTGGATTTCCGCCTCGATGGTCTGTTCCAGCTGCCGGGTCAGCAGCACATTGGTCTGCCAGTAGATGTAACCGATTGAGCAAGTCGCGGCGGCGCCGAACAGCGCCATCAGAATGAATGCGAGACGGAACGTCGTGGTGCGAAAGAGTTTATGCAAGCTCTAGACCCGGATCGAATAGCCGACGCCCCGCACGGTGTGCAGGAGCGGCGCATCGAACTCCTTGTCGATTTTCGCCCGCAGCCGCGAGATATGTACGTCGATGACATTTGTCTGGGGGTCGAAATGATAACCCCAGACATTTTCCAGCAGCATGGTCCGGGTCACCACCTGGCCGGCATGTTTCATGAGATATTCCAGCAGGCGAAACTCGCGCGGTTGCAGGAGGATTGGCCGCCCCGCGCGCACCACCTTGTTGGTCAACCGGTCAAGCTCAAGCTCGCCGACCGCATATTTGGTGGCCGCCTGTTCCGGCGAAGTGCGCCGCGCCAGCGCCTCGACGCGCGCCAGAAGCTCGCTGAACGCATAAGGCTTGGTGAGATAATCATCACCTCCCGCGCGCAAGCCCTTGACCCGGTCGTCGACCTCACCCAGCGCGCTCAAAATCAGTACCGGTGTCTGGATGCCGTCCGACCTCAACTGGGAGATGATGGACAAACCATCGCGCCTGGGCAGCATCCTGTCGATAATCAGCACGTCATGCACTTGCGACTCCGCGAGCGCAAAACCGCTTTCGCCATCGGCCGCATGGTCCGGCACATGGCCGGCTTCCTGCAAAGCCTTGACGAGAAAGGCCGCCGCCTCCACATCATCTTCTATCAGCAATACGCGCATGGCGTCCCAGTGTAGCCCAGATAGGCCTGTCTCTTGAAGCTTTTGCTCAGGAGATGATGCGGGATGCAGGGCCATGGGGGGATAGGGCGGCGCAACCCGTTCGGGCCGCGCCGCCAATAGGCTTAGCTGTCAGATTTTCTTGAGTTGAAGGGCAATGAAGCGCTGACTGTCGCCGGAGCGGCAAGTCCGGTTGTGAAGGCGAATATCATAATCAGATTTTCGTTATAGTCGACGGTACCGCTCGACCAGATAACAAAAAACTGCTGTGCCAGTGCTAACAGGCATCCAAGTGTGGCCCCTGTAATCGCACAGACAAGACGATTAGTCGCGACAAACAGGTCCCGGACCCGTTTGTTCTCGCCACGAGCAAAAGCTCGAGAAATCTCCTGGCTGAGAACAAAAGCAAAATGCTGCAGGATCTGACGGACGAAGTTGATGATTGTCCGTGACATGACGAATGCGGCGACAATGCCGGGAGCAGCGTTAATATTACCTATCAGCAGAATTGGCAGGTTGAGTTGCAACAAGTTTGGGAAATTTTGAATAAA
>JADFHH010000031.1 GCA_022567275.1 Pseudomonadota bacterium
CCGTTGCCGGCCACACCTGGAACCTGCGACTTGGAGATGTAGTCGCCCGCGAGCCAGTTCCACCAGGTAGCGCCATCGTCCCACACAGAGGACTCAAACTCTTCATCGATGTAGGTTGTCCCCGCCTCTGCAGGCCCGACTGTGACGAGAAGAGCAGCAACGATCGCCAGTGCAACCAGAGAGAAGATTCGGCGCGTGAGCGGGTACCAGTTCATGCTGTCAGCATCGGCCGACCGAAGCGAGTCTTGAGGTAACCGGCCGGTCACGAGCCCAGGCCAAGCGCCCTTGCGAAGAAGGTTGCCATCTCGGCACGGGTCAAGGTCCGGTCGGGGCAGAAGGCGTCGTTGTCTGGCGGGTTGCATCCCTTCGTGACGCCGTTGGCGCCGAGCGCGGCGCGGATGCCCTCCAGGACGGATTCGCGTGTCATGGCGTCTTCTCCCGGGCGCGCCAGAGCTGCTGGAACGTTTTCCCCTGGGGTGCTGGAAGGTCGCGGTGGCGCGTCCATCCCGCGGCCAGCGGCAGATACGCGAACCGGCCACGGCGTTTGCCGAACCGGGCGAGCAGTGGCACGGCCAAACCGGCCAATGCGTGGTACAGCGCGGGGCGGCGTGCGGCGAAGGCCCATAATTTTAACCCGAACTTGTACCCGGCTGGGGTGTTGCCCTGGTCATATTCACGCTCGCGCCAATGCCGCATCATCTTCGGCAAGGGGATGCGCATGGGACAAACCGCCTCGCAGCGTCCGCAAAATGTCGACGCGTTGGGCAGATGCCCCGCCTCCTCGATGCCGATGAGCGAGGGCGTGAGCACCGCGCCCATGGGGCCGGGATAAACCCAGCCATAGGCGTGCCCGCCGACCGCTTCATAGACGGGGCAGTGGTTCATGCACGCGCCGCAACGGATACAGCGCAGCATGTCGTGGAATTCGCCGCCCAGCATTTCGGAGCGGCCATTGTCGAGCAGCACCACGTGAAACTCCTCCGGGCCGTCCGGGTCGCCGGGGCGTTTGGGGCCGGTGGTGTAGGTGGTGTAGGTGGAACATTCCTGTCCCGTCGCCGAGCGCGCCAGCACGCGCAATATGGTGTTGGCGTCTTCCAGCGTGGGCACGGCCTTCTCGATGGAGGCGATCACGATGTGGACCCGCGGCAGGCACTGGGTCAAATCGCCATTGCCCTCATTGGTCACGATCACCGACGACCCGGTTTCCGCGATCAGCAGATTGGCCCCGGTGATGCCGACATCGGCGGCCAGAAATTTTTCGCGCAGGATGGCGCGGGCTTCCGCCACCAGCAGCCCCGGTTCGTCCAGTACACGGTCTTGTGGCAGGTGCTTGTGGGTTGCGCGGAAATCGGCCTCCACCTGATCCATTGTGAGATGGATGGCGGGGGCGATGATATGGCTCGGGGGTTCCTTGCGGATCTGGATCAGATATTCACCCAGATCGGTCTCGACCGGTTCGATGCCGGCGGCGTCGAGATGCTCGTTGATGGCGATTTCCTCGCCGACCATCGTCTTGCCTTTGGTGACCGTTGCGGCGCCGGCGTCGCGGCAGATTTTCAAAATGGCCGCGCGTGCATCCCCCGCGTTCGCCGCCCAATGGACATGGCCGCCGGCAGCCGTGACCTTGCTTTCATATTCCTCCAGATAGAGATCGAGATGCGCGAGGGTGTGTTCCTTGATGGCGCGGGCTTCGTCGCACAATCGGTCGAATTCAGGTAAATTGGCGCGTGCACTCGCGCGCCTGGCGACAAAGCCGGTTTTGAAACCGCCGAGCGCACGCTGTAGCGGTTCGTTGGTTAGCGCTTGCGATGCGTTGGTCTTGAAGGCGCGCGACGCCGGTTTCATGATTGCCGTTCTCCAATGGCCGGGCCGTCGGTCATGCCGGCCAGCACTTCCGCCACGTGCCGCACCTCGATTTTCTTGCCCTCGCGCGTGAGTTTTCCGGCCATATTCATCAGGCATCCCAGATCGCCCGCGAGCAGGCACTTCGCTTCGCTGGCGGTGATATTGGCCGTCTTTTTTTCCACGATGGCGTTGGAAATGTCGGGATATTTGATGCAGAAGGTGCCGCCGAACCCGCAGCAGATTTCGGCGTCTTCCATCTCCACCAGTTTCAGCCCGGCAACGCGTTTCAGCAGCGCGCGCGGTTGCGCCTTGATCCCGAGTTCGCGCAAACCGGCGCAGCTGTCATGGTAGGTCACGGCGCCATCGTAGCGCGCTTCGATCCGGGTCATAGCACGCACATCGGTTAAGAAGGCGGTGAGTTCATAGACTTTGCCGGCAAAGCTTTTGGCGCGCGCGGCCGTCTCGGAATCGTCGCCGAGCAGTTCCGGAAAGTGGTGCTTGAGCATGCCCGCGCAGGAGCCCGAGGGCGCCACCACATAGTCATAGGCCTCGAATGCTGAGATGACGTCGAGCGCAAGCGCGCGCGCATTCGCCTTGTCGCCCGAATTATAGGCGGGCTGGCCGCAGCAGGTCTGCGCGCCGGGCACTTCGACCGTGCAGCCGGCCTGTTGCAGAAGCTTCACCGCGGCGAAGCCGATGGACGGGCGGATAAGATCGACCAGGCAGGTAACGAACAGGCCGACCACGGGAGTGGAATCAGGTGTTTTTTTCTTTGCCATATGGAAGCGGCCCTGGCTGGCGATTGGGGAAATCAAGCCAGATTTACATTTTCGCGGCGATGGCGGCAATGGCTATAAATGGGTATAAGGAGCGCGCGGCCTAATATTGGCAATGGAATCATCCTTGGTTGGGAAACACAGCATATGAGTGAAACCAATGGCTAGTCCTGCATTTTTGGAACCGGATGCTGGAGTGCTCGGCGCGCGCGATGAAATCATCGCCCGGTTGCGGGAGCTTGTTCCGGAAGGGTCGGTCATTGCCGATGAGGATGGCCGCCGTGCATTCGAAACCGATGCCTTGACGGCCTACAAGCAGATGCCCCTGGCGGCGGTGCTTCCAACCAGCACGGAGCAGGTCTCCAGGATACTCAAATATTGCCAGGCCAATGGCGTCAAGGTCATCCCCCGTGGCGCCGGCACTTCGTTGTGCGGCGGAGCGCTGCCGTTGGCGGACTCGATCGTGCTCGGCGTCTCGAAGATGAACCGGGTGCTCGATATCAACTTTGAAAATCGAACCGCCCGGGTGCAGACCGGCATCACAAATATGGGCATTTCGGATGCGGTTTCACCGCGTGGATTTTTCTATGCGCCCGATCCCTCCAGCCAGCTCGCCTGCACGCTCGCGGGCAATCTGGCGATGAATTCGGGCGGCGCGCATTGCCTGAAATATGGCGTCACCACCAACAATGTGCTTGGCCTTCAGATCGTCCTGATGGATGGCCAAATCATCGATATCGGCGGCGAAGAGCTGGACGCGCCGGGCTATGATCTGCTTGGCCTGATTATCGGTTCCGAAGGGCAATTTGGCGTCGTGACCGAAGCCACGGTCAGGATATTGCGCGCCGCGGAAGGCGCCCGGCCCATGCTGATGGGGTTTTCATCGAGCGCGGCGGCCGGCGATTGTGTTTCGGCGATAATCGCCTCGGGCATTATTCCGGTGGCCATCGAGTTCATGGACAAGCCGGCGATTCGCGTTTGCGAGGACTTCGCCAAGGCCGGGTATCCGCTCGACGTGGAAGCGCTGTTGATCGTCGAGGTGGAGGGGTCCGAAGACGAAATCGAGGATTTGCTGGCGCGCATCCAGGAAATTGCCAAGCCGTTCAAGCCGGCCGGCATCCGGGTGAGCCAGAGCCCGGAAGAAAGCGCGGCCATTTGGCTGGGACGCAAATCGGCGTTCGGCGCCATGGGCCGCATATCGGATTATTATTGTATGGACGGCGTCATTCCGCTTGGCAAATTGTCGGAGGTTCTGACCGGTATCAGCGAGATATGCGAGCGTTACAAGCTGAAAGTCGCCAATATCTTCCATGCCGGCGACGGCAATCTGCATCCTCTCGTTCTCTACGAGGCGAACGATCCTTCGCAGGCGGAGCGCGCGGCGAATTGCGGCGCGGAAATTCTCGAATTATGCGTCAAGGCGGGGGGCTGCCTGACCGGGGAACATGGCGTTGGCATCGAGAAGCGGGAGCTGATGTTCACCCAGTTCACGCGTGTGGATATGGAACATCAAATGCGCATCAAAACCATGTTCGATCCGGACTGGCTGCTCAATCCGGCCAAGGTCTTCCCGCTCGAACTCCACCCGTCATAATTTTCAGGAGCCGTAGCTGTTGTGTCCGAGTTAATCCGGCCCAATGATGAGGAGGAGTTGACGGCGGCGGTCGCCGAGGCCAATTCCTCACGGACACCGCTCGAGGTCATTGGCGCGGGTTCGAAACGCGATATCGGACGGCCGCTTCAGACGGCCGCCTGTCTCACAACGGAAAAACTGACCGGCCTCACGCTCTATGAACCCAGCGAGCTCGTTCTCTCCGCGCGTGCGGGTACGCCGCTCATTGAGATTGAAGAAACACTCGCCGGCAACGATCAGCAACTCGCCTTCGAGCCGGTCGATCTGGGGCCGATGCTGGGCCAGGACGCGGGGGCCGCGACCATTGGCGGCGTATTCGCGGCCAATTTGTCGGGGTCACGGCGCATCCAGATTGGCGCGGCGCGCGATCATCTTTTAGGTTTTCGCGCGGTGAGTGGCCGTGGCGAGATTTTCAAGTCCGGCGGCCGGGTGATGAAAAACGTGACCGGTTACGATTTGTGCCGGGGCCTTTCCGGTTCGTGGGGGACGCTAGCCGTCATGAGCGAAGTGACCATGAAAGTGCTTCCCAGGGCGCAATGCACACGCACGATCCTGTTAATTGGATTGACCGACGAAATCGCCATTGACGCCATGTGCGCGGCCATTGGCTCACCCTTCGATGTGTCCGGTACGGTGCATCTTCATGGCGAATTCGCCGCGAAGCTGATCGATTCCGGCATCTTGCGCCGCCCCGGTCCGGTCACTGCCCTGCGGCTGGAAAACATCGAATCCTCACTTGAATATCGCTGCGCGCGTCTCACGGAATCCCTGGAAGCATTTGGCAAGCCGGTTGAACTGGACGACGGTGCATCGCGGAAATTCTGGAGCGGCATGCGCACGCTCAATTTCCTGCAAGGGTCGAGTGACCCGGTATGGCGAATTTCCACCGCGCCCAAAAATGGCGCGCGGCTGGTGGCCGCCCTGGCCAGGCGGCTCGATTGCCGCGTGGCCTATGACTGGTCGGGCGGGTTGATCTGGCTGCTGGCCACGCCTTCGGCGGATGCCGGCGCGGCCGAGGTGGGGCGTGTGGTGGCGGAGATTGGCGGATATGCGACCCTGATCCGGGCGGATGCCAGCCTGCGTGGTTCGGTGAATGTGTTCCAGCAATTGAGCCCCGGCGTGATGGCGCTGACGCGCAAACTCAAACACAGTTTCGATCCGGCCGGCATTCTCAATCCGGGCCGGATGTACCCAGGGATTTAGGGTCAGATGCAGACAAATTTCACCAGCGAGCAACTCGACCATCCGCGCACCGCCGAGGCCGAGAAGATCCTTCGCACCTGTGTTCATTGCGGGCTGTGCACGGCGACATGTCCAACCTATGTGCTGCTTGGCGATGAGCGCGACAGCCCGCGCGGCCGCATCTATCTGATGAAAGAAATGTTCGAGAGCGGGGGCGGGGCGAGCAAAGAAGTCGCCTATCATGTGGACCGGTGCCTGTCGTGCCTGTCCTGCGTGACCACATGTCCGAGCGGCGTCGACTATATGCATCTGGTCGATATGGCGCGCGTGCATATAGAGAAAACCCACAAGCGCGGCATCAAGGAGCGGCTCATCCGCAAAATCCTCGCCGCCGTTCTGCCCGATCCAAAACGCTTTTCCCTCGCGCTCAGGGCGGCGGCGCTGGCGCGGCCGTTCAGAAAACTGTTCTCCCTCATCGGGCTGAAAGAAATCAGCGCCATGCTGGAACTTGCAACCACGCGCGGGCGGGTTGGCCGCCTGGTCGAACCCGGTGTGATCCCGGCCCAGGGGAAAAGACTAAAGCGCGTCGCCCTGCTGACAGGCTGTGCCCAGCAGCCGTTGCGCCCGGCTATCAACGCGGCGACAATAAGGCTGCTCACGCGTCATGGGGTGGAAGTGGTGATCGCTGAGAAACAGGGCTGCTGCGGCGCGCTCGTCCACCATATGGGTCTCGAAGCTCAGGCAATCGACGCCGCTCGGCGCAATGTGGACGCCTGGTCCGCGCTCATGCGCCATGAGCCGCTCGACGCCATAATCATCAATGCGTCGGGTTGCGGCACCATGGTCAAGGATTATGGCCATCTGCTCAATCGTGACGCTGGCTACCGTTCGCGCGCGGAAACAATTGTGGCGCTCACCAGGGACATCACCGAATTTCTGGCGGAAATAGAACTGGATGCGCCGGAGCAATGGTCGGACCTCAAGGTGGCCTACCATTCCGCTTGCTCGATGCAGCACGGGCAGCAGCTCAACATTCAACCCAGGGCGCTTATCGAGCAGGCCGGTTTCACGGTTGCCGAGATTCCCGAAGGCCACATCTGCTGCGGATCGGCCGGCACCTACAATATTTTACAGCCCGAACTGGCAAACGAGTTGCGCGATCGCAAAATCCGGAATATCGAGAGCGTCGCACCGGACCTTGTCGCCACGGGAAACATCGGCTGTATCACCCAGCTCCAGGGCGCGAGTGAAATACCCATTGTCCACACGGTGGAGCTTCTCGACTGGGCGCGTGGCGGGCCATGTCCTCAAGAATTGCGGGCGCTCGAAGGACGCATGAAAACGATCAGAAGTTTGCTGAATGAGCCTGCGGCGGCGGTGGCAAGTTAGAAAACAGGGCTGGGAGAAAATATCAATGAGCAGTGGTGAGCAAACAGGCCTCCTGTTGCCGGAAGGCATGGAGATCAAAGGCGCGATCAAGCCAGGCTATGAGCGTGTTCTGTCGAAAGACGCGCTTGAATTCCTGGCCGGTATCGCCAGGCGGTTCGAGAAAACGCGCCTGGAGCTGCTGGCAACGAGGGAAACCAGGCAGCGCAAATGGGATGCCGGCGCGTTGCCCGATTTTCTCCCCGAAACGAAGGACATTCGGACAGGCGACTGGAGGGTCGCGG
This sequence comes from Pseudomonadota bacterium, assembly GCA_022567275.1. GTDB lineage: Bacteria > Pseudomonadota > Alphaproteobacteria > Rhizobiales > Methyloligellaceae > UBA2767. The sequence goes on from JADFHH010000031.1 coordinate 7,107, forward strand.
ACATTCCCGGCGATCTGCAGAAGCGCTGGGTAGAGCTAACCGGTCCCTCGGAGCGAAAAATGGTCATCAATGCGCTCAATTCGGGCGCCGATGTTTTTATGACCGATTTCGAAGATGCGCTCTCGCCGGTCTGGGCGAATATCGTCGAGGGGCAGATTGCCTTGCAGGATTACTGGCGCGGCGAACTCACCTTCACCGATCCGAAATCCGGAAAATATTATGAGGTCGGACCGCAGCCGGCGCTGCTGCTGGTGCGCCCGCGCGGGTGGCACTTGCCGGAAAATCACATTTTTCTCGATGGCAAGCCGGTCGCCGGCGCCTTCGTCGATTTCGGACTGTATTTCTTCCATAACGTCAAGGCGATCCTGGCCAAGGGAACCGGCCCGTATTTCTATTTGCCGAAGCTTGAAAGCCATCTCGAAGCCAGGCTCTGGAACGACGTGTTCATCCACGCCCAAGAGATGCTCGCAATTCCTGCCGGCACGATCAAGGTGACGGTGCTGCTCGAGACGCTCCCGGCCGCCTTCGAGATGGATGAAATCCTCTATGAGCTGCGTGACCACATTACCGGTTTGAATCTCGGACGCTGGGATTACATCTTTTCCTTCATCAAGGTTCTGCGCAACAAGCCCGAATACACGCTGCCCGACCGCCAGCAGGTGGTCATGGGCAAGGCTTTTCTGGGGGCCTATGCGCGCCTGCTGGTGCGGACCTGCCATAGACGCGGCGCCTTCGCGATGGGCGGCATGGCGGCGCAAATTCCCAATCGCCGCGAGCCGGAGATCAACGAACAGGCGATGGCCGCGGTCAAGAAGGACAAGGAACGCGAAGTCAGGGAGGGGTGCGATGGCAGCTGGGTCGCACATCCCGATCTGGTGCCGGTCGCGCGCGAGGTGTTCGAGCGTCTGATGAACGGCGACAACCAGCTTTCGATGATGCCTTCGGGCGATCCCGTCACCCGGGACGATCTGCTCGAGACCCATCGGGGATCGCGCACCGAAGAGGGGCTGCGCACCAATATCCGCGTCGGCGTGCAATATATCGAGGCGTGGCTGCGTGGCATCGGCGCCGTGCCGCTCTACAACCTCATGGAAGACGTGGCGACGGCCGAGATTTCACGCACGCAAATCTGGCAATGGCGCAAACACGGCGCGGCGCTGGAAGACGGACGCGAGGTCACGAGCAAACTGGTGGATGAACTTCTGGAAGACGAGATGACCCGGTTGCGCGAGGCCTTGGGTCCCGAGTTATACGATTCAGGACGTTTCCCCGAGGCGATCGGGATTTTCACATCGCTTACGGAGTCTGACGAATTGGCGCCGTTCCTGACCCTGCCGGCATACGCGCTTCTTTAGCTGAATTTCAGACACAAATTTTCCCGCACTCCGGCTGAAATGAACGCATTTTTAGGGTTTCTCACGCATTACTGGGCGGTGAGTACGGGGGGCAGAGAATCATGGCCAGGGCATTTCAACGCAAATTTCGTATTGAGCGCGGCGGCCGCCAGGCGATGGCCGGACGACGTCCAGCGTGAGTGATGAATGCGCGCAACAGCGCCATGAGGAGATCATGGCGGCGCTCGCCGGCCTCGGCAACAAGGCACCGCCGCAGGACTCCATTTCCCGGCAGGTTGTAGAAAACTGTCAGCGCGATCTGAAAGAAGCGCAAAAAATCAAGGATGAATTGCATCTAATTCACGATGCGATCCTGCGAACCAAGCAGGAAATCGCAACCCTGCATTGCGGTGAACATAAGGGCATTGAAGTTGCGCGCATGACCGATGAGTTGGGCGCGATAGTCCAGGGCACCGAGCAGGCGACCGAGAACATCCTTGAGGCGGCCGAGCTTATCGATAGCAATGCAGGCGACCTCGCCGTATCCTTGAAGGGCGATTCCCGGGAGGAAATAGCGTCTGACATCCAGGATCAGGTCGTCAAAATTTTCGAGGCCTGTAATTTCCAGGATCTGACGGGCCAGCGCATCTCCAAGGTCGTCACCGCGTTCGAGTTCATCGAGCAACGCGTCATGCGCATGATGGAAATCTGGGGCGGGCTTGAGAGTTTTCAGGGGCTTGCGCTCAAGGATACCGCAAGCCGCGATGGCCACGCCGCGCTGCTCAATGGCCCGGCCCTGGACGGTGATGAGGATGTCTCCTCCCAGGACGACATCGACTCCCTGTTCGGCTAGCTTTTTTTCTCTTGCCATCAGGGCGCGGCGCCGAGGCGCTTGAGGATGGCGGATATCCGCCCATCCCCGGGGCGCAACGCAAGGGCTTTGCGCAAGTCGGCGACGGCTTTTTTGCGTTGCCCGCTTATTTCATGGGCGCTGCCCCGGTTGGTAAAGGCGAGGGCCAGGTTCGGGTTGAGCTCGAGGGCTCGTGTATAGTCGGCGATGGCGCGCGCGTACGCGCCCTTCTCCGCAAAGGCGCCGCCGCGGTTGTTGTAGGCGGCGGCGTAATCCGGGTCGAGCTCGATGGCCTGGCCGAAGTCGGCGATGGCGCGCTCATATTGGCCGTTTTTCTGGTGTGCGGAGCCGCGGTTGTTGTAGGCGATGGCATAGTTCGGGTTGAGTTTTATGGCCTGACCGAAGTCGGCGATGGCGGCCGCATAGCGGCCGGTCCGCCGGTAGACCAGGCCGCGGTTGTTGTAGGCCTGGAAAAATTTCGGGTTGAGTTTTATCGCCTGGGTAAGATCGGCGATGGCGGCCGCATAGCGGCCCTGTTTGGCCAGGCCGAGACCGCGGATGGCGAAGGCGTCGGCCAGTTCCTGGTTGGGCGCGATGGCTTGTGTGTCACCATCGGATTTGCGATCCGCATGGGCCGGGGCGGCGGCGAAGTGCAATGCCAGGAGACATATGACAACCCGTA
>JADFHH010000402.1 GCA_022567275.1 Pseudomonadota bacterium
GATCGTCGGCGAGCATCACACGCCGCTGTTCACCCGCACCGCGCGAAGTCTGTTCGCGACGGGGCAGGTGGCCTGGTTCGCGCTGAAAGCGAAAGCGCCGGGTGAGGGGCTCTAGCTTTTCCAGGATGGGTGAGAAACAAATCCGTCAGGCGCTCTTGTCGAGCTTGCCGCCGAGCTTCTTTTTGCCTTTGGACCTGCCCCTCTTCGCCGCGCCCTCGGCGGCTGGTTTGGCACCCGCTTCCGGTTTCGCGCTCGCGTCAACGGCTGCTTTCAGCGCTTCGGCAGGAGCGGGTGCGGGTTCCGCCCTGGCGGGTTTTTCACCGCCCCTGGCGACGCCGACCAGGGCCGGCCGCAGCACCCGCCCGGCGATGACATAGCCCGCCTGCACCACCTCGACGATGGTGCCCTCGGCCACATCCTTGTTTTCGACCTCGAACATGGCCTGATGCATGTTGGGGTCGAATTTTTCGCCCTTGGGGTCGAGCCGGGCGATGCCGTGGCGCTCCATCACGATCAGCAATTCGCGCTCGGTGACCCGCACGCCTTCGAGGAAGCTCTTGAGGGCCGGGTCTTTTTCCGCGGCTTCTTCGGGCACATGTTCGATGGCGCGGGCGATATTGTCGCCGATGGTGAGCACATCGCGGGCGAAGCTGGAAATCGCGTATTTCGCCGTGTCGGCCTTGTCGCGCTCGGTGCGGCGGCGCAGATTTTCCATTTCCGCCGCCATGCGCAGCACCTGGTCCTGCAACTCCGCATTCCGTTCACCCAGCGCCGCAAGCCCGCCCTTGGCCCAGCCGCTCTCCCCGCTCTCGCCGGACCCGGATTTTTCCGGTTCCGCATCCACGGGTTCCGCATCCACGGATTCCGTGTCCGCCGGTTCGCTGTTTTGCGCCGGGTCACGCGGCGCGGTTTTATCGCTCTTGTTCTTGCTCATGAATGTCTCGTGATTTTAAAATTGCAGAACTTGTCCCCGATATCAGGTGCGAACCGGGAAAATCAAGGGAGCATTTGACCGATCAGCTTCGCGGTATAGTCGACCATCGGAATGATGCGGGCGTAATTCAGCCGGGTCGGGCCGATAACGCCAAGCACGCCGACAATATTGCTCTCCCCATGCTGGAACGGCGCCACCACAAGGGAAGACCCCGACAGCGAAAACAACTGGTTTTCCGAACCGATGAAAATGCGCACTCCTTTGGCGCGCTCGGCATGGGAGAGCACTTCGATGAGACCCTGTTTGGTTTCGAGATCGTCGAACAGTTTTCGAATACGCTCCAGATCGTCATCCGCGCTCAGATCGTCGAGCAGATGCGAGCGCCCGCGCACGATCAGATTCTTCTTTCCCGCATCGGGTCCCGACCAGATGGCGAGACCCTGGCGCACGACCTTCGCGGTGAGCTGATCGAGTTCGGCCTTGCGGGTCTTGAGTTCGCGCTCGACAAGCCGCCGCGCACTATTGAGAGTCAGCCCTGATATGCGGGCATTGAGATAGTTCGATGCGCGTATCAGCACCGAGGCGGGCAAGCCATCGGGCAAATCGACGATGCGGTTCTCGACCGAACCGTCCTCGGCGACCAGCACCACGAGCGCTTTATTGCGCTCCAGGGAGACAAACTCGATCTGCTTGAGCCGTTTGATCTGCGCCTCCGTGAGCACCACGCCAGCGCAGCCCGCGAGGCCCGACAGCATTTTTCCGGTTTCGCTGAGCATTTCCTCAAGCCCGCGGTCTTGCGTCTTGCCGCCAAGCTGCGATTCGATCTGGTTGCGCTCGGCGTCGCTCAGATGGCCGATCTCCAGAAGCGCGTCGACAAACAGCCGCAAGCCGGATTCCGTGGGCAGACGCCCGGCACTTGTATGGGGCGCATAAATCAGCCCCAGCTCCTCCAGATCGGTCATGACATTGCGCACCGAGGCCGGCGACAGGGTCATCGGCAGGGCGCGCGATATATTGCGTGAGCCCGCCGGGTCGCCGGTGGCGATGTAACTTTGCACGATCTGGCGAAAAATTTCGCGCGCCCGCTTGTCAAGCTCGCCAAGCACGGACGCGCCCTCGCGCGAAGCGATCTCGGCAGCGTCCTTGAGTTCCTTCTGTCGCATGGGGTGGGAATGTAGGCGAGGCGGGGGACAAGCGTCAAATGGGTTTGGGTTTTCGGCGGTTCGCTATGAGGGGAAGGAGCAGAGGAATGATAGATATTTTCTCGCGATGGTCATAACGGGGAAGGTTGAGCCTTAGTGGGAATATACTCCATTTCAGATTTTACCAAGAACATCCTCGAGCATGACAGCTTCTTGCACTCGGCCACAATTCTTGATCAATTCCTCGAAAAGCCGTTCAGCTTCAGAATAGTTCTCAAGTGAAATTTCCATCAGCGCCCACGCCTGCCATGAATGCGCATCGGAAGGATCGGCGTCGGTGGCCGTCTTGAAAAGCTCGCGCGCCCTTTCGGTATCACCCGCATCTTTCTCCATCAGCGCCCACGCCTGCCATGAAGGCGCATTGGAAGGATCGGCGTCGGTGGCCGTCTTGAAAAGC
>JADFHH010000403.1 GCA_022567275.1 Pseudomonadota bacterium
CATCGACAAGTTCAAGTGTGTAACCGCCCAGATGCTCGGACAGCCGCGCGCGCCAGTTGGCCTGCACCAGATTTCCCGGTTGCAGGACCGGCCGTAACCGCCTGGAGCGCCCGCCGCGCACCAGCCCCAGATGTCGGCCATGGGCGGAGGTCAGCAACTCGGCAATGGCGCTGGTTTCGCCATGGGGTCGCGCTGAGAGCACGATGCCTTCATCCGACCATTGCATTTTTTGCGATCCTAGTTTTTCGGAAACTCAAGGCCCATTTCCCGATAGCGCTCAGGATCGTCACCCCATTTTTTTCGCACCTTTACGAACAAAAACAGATCGACCCGCACCCCCAGGAGCTTGGCAAGCTCCTTGCGCGCGTCCATGGAGATGGATTTTATGGTTTGTCCCTGCTTGCCGAGGACAATCTTTTTCTGGCTGTCGCGCATGACATAGATGGTCTGTTCCAGCCGCACCCGGCCACCCCGCAACTCCTTCCACGACGTGGTCTCGACCGTCGAGGCATAGGGCAGTTCCTGATGCAGGCGCAGGGTGAGTTTCTCGCGGGTAATCTCGGCCGCCAGATGGCGCAGCGGCGCATCCGATATCTGGTCTTCCGGATAAAGCCAGGGGCCAGGAAGTGCCTGCGCCGCCAAATGCGCCTTGAGATCGGCGACGCCATCTCCGGTCAAAGCGGAAATCATGTATGTGTTGTTGAAGTTTGCAATGCCGGCTGCCCTTTCGGTGAGCGCCAGCAACGCTTCCTTCCTGACCAGATCGACCTTGTTCAGGACAAGGTATTTTTCCGCGCCAATATTCTTTAGACCCAAAAGAATTCGCCGTGCCTCGTCTTCAATACCCCTGGCCGCATCGACCAGCACCAGCGTCACATCGGCGTCGCGCGCGCCGGCCCAGGCCGCGTCCACCATGGCCCGGTCGAGCCGCCGTTTCGGGGCGAAGATGCCCGGCGTATCCACCAGTATGAGCTGGCTTGCTTTTTCAATGGCGATGCCGCGGATGCGCGCGCGCGTGGTCTGGACCTTATGGGTGACGATGGAAACTTTTGCGCCTGTGAGCTGGTTGACCAGCGTGGATTTGCCGGCGTTCGGGGCGCCGATCAGGGCAATCACCGCGCAGCGCGTTTCACGTTTTTCTGCGCCAAGAGAAACGTTGTCACTCATTGTGTTTCATTCTTCCACACACCTTCGCGCAGCAGCATCGCGCCGGCGGCTGCCTGTTCGGCGATGCGCTTGCTCGGACCCTCGCCAAGCGCGGGCGCAAAACCGCTCACCACAACCGAGGTCGTGAACAAAGGCGCATGGTCCGGACCCTGGCGCTGGGTTTCGACATAGCCGGGCAAATCCAGTCCGCGCCCCTGCGCCCATTCCTGCAACGCCGATTTCGCATCTCTCAGAACCGCGCCGTGCTCGCCCGCGCGCGGCGACCAGACCCGGCGGATGATATCGCGGGCCGCATCAAATCCGCCATCGAGAAACACCGCCCCCAGAACAGCCTCGCAAACATCGCCGAGTATGGTCTGCTTGCCGCGCCCGCCGCTGCCGGCCTCGATGCCGCTCATGATGATATAGCCGCCAAGATCGAGTTCCTGGGCGACCGCCGCGCAGGTTTCCTTGCGCACCAGCTGGTTGAATCGCAGCGCCAGATCGCCTTCGCGCGCCTCGGGATAGAGCTCGATCAACAGCTCCGCGATCACCAGCCCCAAAACCCGGTCGCCGAGAAATTCTAGCCGCTCATAGTCTAACCCTTTGCGGCCTTTAATTCTGGCGCTCGAATGGGTTAGCGCCATTTGCAGAAGATCGGGATTAGCGAATTCGTGGCCGAGTGCCGCGGCAAGGGCCGGTAGCGATTTTTTCGATGGCCGGGACACCTAGTAGACCAGCTGGAAGAACCGGCCCCAGCGGATTGATCCCGGCCAGCGCCAGATTTCCCAAATACGGTAATCGCCCCCGGCGGAGAAAAATATAACCTCCGCCCGGCCGATGAAATTTTCAAACGGCACATAACCAACCGCGCTCAAGACCCGGGAGTCGGTGGAATTGTCGCGGTTGTCGCCCATCATGAAATAGTGGCCCTCGGGAACCTTGTAGACGGCTGTATTGTCGGAGATGCCATGCGGCGTCATATCGAGTACCGGATATTTCACGCCATTGGGAAGGGTTTCTTCATAGCGCGCAATGCGCCGCGCATTGCCAAAAGCGTCTTTCATCATAAAATCGCCGATGCGTTTTTTCGCTACCGGCGCGCCATTGATCTGAAGTACGCCGTCGATCATCTGGATTTCGTCGCCAGGCAAACCGATCACCCGCTTGATATAATCGGTCGTGTTGTCGCGCGGCAGCTTGAACACCGCCACATCGCCGCGCTTGGGTTCTGACGCCCAAAACCGGTTGGAGAACAGGTTCGGAGAGAAGGGGAATGAATATCTGGAGTAGCCGTAGCTGAATTTGGAAACGAACAGATAGTCCCCCACCAGAAGGGTCGGGACCATGGAACCTGATGGAATATTGAACGGCTGGTATAAAAACA